>NZ_JAAGPB010000131.1:0-19493 GCF_017104585.1 Burkholderia sp. Ac-20392 | reverse complement strand
CGTGTTGACGTCGTCCGCGACGTAGTAGAAGCCGTCGCCTTCAGGCGTCATTGCGATGCCGAACAGGTTGCCGTTGCCGGGGGGCGACTGCGCCTTGTCGGTATTGATCCAGCGCGCGTAGATCTGCTTGCCGGCGACCGGATCGATCTCGACGACCTGGCCGTTCTGCCCGTTGGTCGTGAGCAGGTGGCCGTTCGGCGCAGTTGCGAGCGCGAGCGGGCGGCGCAGGAAGCCGTCGGCGGTGATCTGGCGGCCGACGCCCGCGCTGGTGTCGCGCGTGAGCGGGTCGTCGATTTCGACGATGCGGTTGCCGATCGCGTCCGACACGTACAGCTTCTTCTGGTCGCCGGACAGCGCGAGGCCGGTCGGGCCGACCAGGAACACGCCCTTGTCGGCCTGCGCGCCGAGGCCGCTCGCGACGACCGTTTCCTGCTTGATCACGGGCGGCTTGCCGGCCGGCACGTCGAGGTCGAGACGCAGCACGGTCGCCTGCTTGTAGACGGGCGGATTGCCGTCCGCGCCGCCGACGCCGAAGCCGGCCATGCTGACGAACAGCGTCGCGCTGTCGCCGCGGTCGACCACGGCCATGTTGCCCCACGGGTCGTTGATGTTCGGGGTCGACCACGTCGAGGCGATCTTGCCTTGCGGATCGAGCACGATCAGGCAGCCGGCGCCCTTGGTGTTGGTCGTGCCGTCGTTGCTCGGCGTGCTGCCGACGATCACCCAGCCTGACTTCAGCATCGTCATCGCCGTCGACAGGCCGACGCCGCCCGGGCACGCTTTCAGGTCGCGCGGGATCGATGCGAACAGGCTCAGTTGCTTCGTCGACGGGCGGTAGTTGACGATCGTGCTGCCGGTGCCTTGCAGGTTCGCCGAGTTGTTGAAGTTGTCGACGAGCACGTCGCCCGCCTGGATCGTGCCGGCCGACACCGGCGCGACCGCGATCGCGTACGGGTTCTGGTCACCGTTGTCCGGCACCGTGTTGACGAGCGTGGTGTGGCGATGCACGGTCTCGAGGAAACCTTGCGGCTCGGCGAGTGCGCCGGCGGCGGCCGTCAGTGCGGCGGCGGCCAGTGCGCCCGTCGCGAGGCGGCGAAGCGGGGCGGATGGATTCATGTGGGTCTCCTGGGGAGCGCGCCGTCCGGGCGGCGCGCGAAAATGGTCAGCGTGGGCGCGTCCGCTCAGAACGTGATCGTCGTACGCGCGCCGATCACGAACGTGTTGCGCAGCGGCTGGGTCGCGTCGCTCGGGTTCTGGCCGGCGCCGGCGTTGAACGTGTACTGCGCGTCGGCCTGGACGATCCACCACGGGTTGACCTGGTACTGGTAGGTCGCTTCGAGCGTCGTCTCGCGGGTACGCACGCCGTACGGGCCGGTTGCGAACGACTGCGCGGTCTGGTCGAGGTCGGTCACGTGGTTGCCGACCTGGATGTACGTGACGCCGAGGCCGACGCTGTCGTTGTCGCGGCCTTCGAACGGCGCCTTCAGCACGATCCCCGCGTTGGCGGAGAAGCTCACCAGGTTGCGGTCGCCCGGCGCGCCCATCACGCGTGCGAACACGCCGAGGCTTCGCGGGCCGGTCGGGTCGGGGCGCCAGATCATCTGGTCGGCCACCGCGTAGAAGCTGTAGTTGCCGTGACGCTGCTGTGCGTCGCCGTTCGACGCGGGATCCGAGAGTGACAGCCCGTCGGTGCCCACGTTCTGGTCCGCGAAGCGGCCGTTGTGATACCAGACGCCGATCTTGTAGGTGCCCGGCAGCCCGTTCGAGCGGCCGGTGTCCATTTCGCCGTCCGCAGGCTGGTTCAGCGCGTACTGCAGCTCGCCGATATAGAGCGCGCCGTTGTGCAGGTTGAAGTTGGTGCCGCTGAGGTTGCTCGGGTTGTTGCCGAGCGGGTCGCCGTCGAACACGCCCGCGAGCGCGGTGAGCTTCGGCGTGATCTGCGCACGCACGCGCACGCCGAGGCCCGCGAGCGGATAGGCGGGGCCGCCGTTCGGCAGGTCGTACGACGGCAGCGCCGGCCAGCCGAACATCGTGTTGACGAACGTGTTCGCATACGTGCTGACCATGAATTCCTGGTCCAGACTCTGCTGGCCGATCTTCACGTCGACCCGCTTGTCGAGGAACGACTGCTGGTACCACAGCTCCCACAGGCGCGTCGTGCCCTGCGCCTCGATGCCGCTCGCGGTGTTGAGCGTGCCGAGGTTCCGCGCACTCAGGTTGGTGCCGTGGATCTGCAGCGCGCTGACGTTGAACGTGCCGCCAGGCAGGCCGATCGCCTTTTGCGTGTCGACCGTCAAGGTGGCGGTCGTCAGCCCGTCGTAGGCGCCGCCGCGGTTCAGGCCGCCGCGCAGGTTCGCGAGGTATTCGCTGGTTTCGGTGATCTGCAGCGTTGCGCCGTACTTGCCGAGCCACGGGCGGATGCCGCCCATGTCGCCGAGCAGGTTCTGGCGGGTCCAGATGCCGGTCCACATGTTGGTCGGCTTCGCCTGGATCGCCAGGTCGGCCTCGGGTGCTTCGGGCTGTGCGTCGACCGGCACGTCGGCGAACGCCGCGCCGCTCGCGAACGATGCGCATGCAAGAATGGCCGCGCAGGCGGCGGGGCGCATCCGGGCACGGACGCTGTCTCCCTGGAACGACGCAAACTTCATATCAAATCCCTGGTTCTAATTAGTGTGTAGTCCTGCTTGTCGGTCGCTGTCCGGACGCTCGGCACCGATTGGCCAGGGCATGAAGATGAACGCAACGCGGCGCATCGTAGGAGTGTCAAATGGGAAAGTCAATGTAAACGAGAATGATTCGCATCTAAATTACTGAATGTAATCCAAGGGCTTACGGACAGCAGGTGCTACGTGTTTAGTCGAGAGGTAAAACGTAAATATCGGCGTAATGAAAATGAATGCTTTGGCGCGGATCGATAGATCCGCGAGGAGCGGCGCCAGAGACATCCGGCGTGCGCCAGGTGGCGCGTTCCAGTGGACGGAATCGACGTCGCGATTGAGATTCATTATGCGATGTCACCGGCCGCACGAACTCCGTGCTTTCCCGGTGCGCAAACAGGCCCGGTGAAATTCGCGACCCGTGAGAGCCCGCCGGCCGGGCTTGTGGGCGTTGTTCAGGGTTTGCGTTGTAAGGGTTTGTTTGTCGTATTCGTGCGGGGTTCCGACGGTTGATGTCGAGGCTCGTTCAGATTCGGCTGGAGCTTCAGATTCGGCTGGAGCTTGTTGCCGCAGCGAGGCTTCCGGGCGAGGCGCGCTTCCGTCGTTGAGCCGATGGTTCGCTCGAATTTGAATGGCCGGTTCTCGCAGGCCGGTGACGATGATTGCCGAAGGCCGCAAATGATCCCTCTTTCTGGATGTGACAATCGTTCAAATCTCGCCGTGTGCGGACGCGTACCATCGTCAATGCTCTGTTACTAGAGCACTTCCCCTCGGATTTGGCGCCAAGCTCACGCTTGGCCTTTTTTCTCATCGTGGGGGCAGGGGCGGGATTCCCTTGGACGGTGCTTGGCCACGACCGATCTCTGGATATTGTTTGTTCGGTAATGAATCGAGGTTTGTTTGCATCTCCATGCCGACACATCGACGTTGGAAGGATCCCCCCCGAAAACAGGCGGTTTCCGACGCGCGCCCATGCATCGCTGGAAAATCGGTATTGAGGCGATAGTGGATATCCAGCATCCAATTCCCGATTCCGGACCGCGCAGCGGAACGTTCATTACCGTGGGTTGCTGATCGGGGTTGCTATGGAATCGAGTATCGACGATATCCAGTTGTGCTATGAAAAGGCCATCGGCGCTTATAACACCGGCCAGCTTGAACTCGCGCTTCAGCTCGTCGACGAAGTTCTGACGGAGTACCCGTCAAGCGGTGATGTCCTGCATCTGAGAGGGCTGATCGCTTTGTCGTTGAATAGGGCTGAGGAGGCCGAGGACTGGTTCAAGAGGGCTATTGACGCGTCTCCCAACGCAGTCTTCTACAACAGCCTGAGCGTGGCGCAAGTCCGATTGAAGGCATTTTCGCAGGCGGCAGCAAGTGCGCGAATTGGTCTGGCATTTGCAGAAGATCATCAGCCGGACCTGGACACTTCGAGGCTGCTGAATAACCTGTTTACGGCCTTGGAGCTGGATGACAAGCCGGAAGAGGCCGGGGAGTATTGCCGACGCACGATCGAACGATATCCAGCGCGTGCGGATGCTCACAGCAATTTGGGCGTTTTTTTCTTCCAGTCAGGAAAGATCGATCTGGCGATAAATGCGTATCGTCAAGCAATCAAGTTGAATCCAAACCATCTCGTTGCTCACGCCAATCTTGGATATGCATTGCTTTGCACCGGGGACTATGAGGAAGCCTGGCCATATTTCGAACACCGATGGGCAACCATTCGAGTGGGCGATTCGCCTCCAGGGATCAAGCCTCCTGCCATGGCGATCCGTCGGTGGCTGGGGCAAGGGCTGCCGCCAGGCGAAAACCGCCTGCTCGTTTTGGCCGAGCAGGGCTTTGGCGATACGCTGCAATTCTGCCGATATCTCGAAATGGCGCTCGGACATTTCACGGCAGTGGGATTCATATGCCCGAAGCCGTTGCGTCGGTTGCTGACCGATTCGCTCTGCTCTCGGTGGCCCAATCTGACGCTGCTCGACGAAAAGCCGTTCAACGCACTTCGGTGGGACTGGTATTGTCCGATCCTGTCGCTGCCCATGGCCTTCGGAACGCGAGTAGACAACATTCCCGCCGACTTGCCATATTTGTACGCTGATCGGCGACGGGCGCGAAAATGGGCATCGAAAGTGGCAACTTTGCTTCCAGAGGCCTTGCCTCGCATCGGCGTGGTCTGGGCAGGTGGGCATTCGGGCCTGGCCGAAGATCGCCGGCGGAGTATTAACCTGGAGACGATGGCGCCATTGCTCGCGTGGCCTGGTGCGCACTGGATCAGTCTGCAGAAGGCAGATGACATTTCGAAAGCGCTATCCCACGAGAAGCATCCACATGTAGTCGACTGGATGGACGAAGTGCGGGATTTTGCCGATACCGCAGCCCTCATCGACGCGCTGGATCTTGTCATTTCAGCCGACACCGCAGTCGCTCATCTGGCGGCAGCGATGGGCAAGCGCGTGTGGCTACTGAACCGGTATGCGGGCTGCTGGCGCTGGTTGCGCAATCGTGACGATAGTCCGTGGTATCCAGGCATGCGAATCTTTACCCAGACCACGCGCGGAAACTGGGCCGAGGTAATCGAGCGCGTCTTGTCCGAGTTGGAGTTCAATGCCACGGCTTTGTCGGCGGAGAGGGCGTATCGGCGTGACTAGCCGACCCATGGAGCAAGCTGAACCGTCTCCTGGGCCATCCCGGTCGATGGCTTTCGGGCATTTCAGGCGACCGTGTCGGGCGATTGCCGGCCAGTTGTGGCCGGGCGACGCAAACGCGTGAATCGTAGAGAGTCTGTTCCAATCTGATGGTGCTTCGGTGTCTTGGGCGAAGCCGTCTTATTCATTTATTGATGTGTATTCCTGATGAATTAAATGGTGGGGAATTGAAGCTGGCCTCTTCCCCGAAGATCAACGACGAACTTCATTGGGGCAACAAGTGATATCGCCGCAGATGCGTTCATGGGTCGCTGAAAGACCCGGTTTGCCATCGAGACTCGAGATAGCTCACGACCGATGCGCGTCGTCGTGCCAACAGCAACTCCATCGCGATCGACGGTATCAAGGGCGACACGACCGTCACCAACACGAATTGTGTGGCCGGTCGTCGGGCGATCGAAGCGCGTCGAGGTTTCCAGGTGTGATTCGAGCGCTCGTGCTGATCGATCGGTGCATTCGGTCAAACGATGCAGGGGTGGCGCAGAAGTGAATAAGGCAATGCTCGGGATGTGCGGTCTGCTGATTTGCGGACTTGTCGTGACGCTGGTGGTTGTCCTCGAAACGGTACCGAAACCGCGGGAGAAAATCACGCAGGCCGCGACCAAGCCGGTAAAGGTGAGGTGAGGATGCGCGTTCTGCTGACATTGTGGGGGAGCGCGATTGCGCTGGCCGTCTGCGTGGCCTGGCTAGCCGATCGCCCCAAACAGGGCGAGCCCTTGGCACTTGCATCTCGACTGATTCAAGGCTCGACGAAATCGGTCATCAGGCCGCCGCGCGAGCAGGCCCGGTAACGGCGGCTCGTGCAATTCTCCCGTGCCGGTCACGATCGTACCGATGCCGAAACCGACGTTCCGATGTGAGATTGAAAAATGCAACATTTCCTGTATCGAATGCTGAACGTCACGGCGCTCGCGTGGAAATTGACGGTACCAGCGGAGACGGAAACCATGGCCAACGGCACGTCGATCACTGATGTCGGCTGCCGTATCGTGCAACCAGCGCATGGTTTGCGCGGCGGTCAGGATGACGCCATTGGCTGACTGCAAGCCCTTGGGGTTCACCCGACAGGAACGAAGCGTGACAGTTCCTCGGTCACGCAGGGCCGTCTTCGGCTCGGGTGGCCGGTAGCCGCTATTCCGCATCATGCGTGTGGTTGGGATCGAGCAACTCCAGCCGATAGCCGTGATTGTAGACGGCACGAAGTCGAACACCGTTTTCGGGGCCGATTCGCAACTTCGATCGCACACGATAGATATGCGTATCGAGCGTTCGGGAAATGTGGTCGCTATGGCGTCCCCATATCGACTTGATCAATGCTTCTCTCGGCATCGCGCGGCCACAGTTTTGAAACAGGGCGACCGCAACGTTGAATTCTCTCGATGTCAGTTTGATCGGCTCATCGCTCAAGAATACGGTTTCGGTCACGAGGTCCAGACGATAACGACCAATGTTGATCGATGTTGGCGTTGAGTTTCCTGGATAGGCCCGCCGCAGGAGTGCACGTACTCTTGCGATCAGTTCATGGCGACGGACGGGTTTGACCATATAGTCGTCGGCACCTGCATCAAGCGCAATGACAAGCTGCTCCTCGCGCACGCGATTCGTCAGGAACAACACGGGGAGATCTCTGCCCACTCGCGCACGAATCCAGGCAAGGACTTCCAGCCCGGAAATATCAGGCAGGTTCCAGTCGAGCACAACCAGATTGAAGGTGTCGGTTTCGAGGAGGCGGATGGCTTCTGCGCCCCGGGTAGCGCCTCGGACATCGAACCCTTCGGCGATCAGGGTATCGCTGATGAACGCCGCTTGTGCTGGCTCGTCGTCAACGGCAAGAATCTTCATTGGCACCATTTTTATCGTGTTGTTTAAATCCGGGAATGCCCTCGTGCATGGGGTGGTTTGGCGGTCGGATTTAATTGAAAGTGAACTGAAACAATATGCCCGGGCGTCGTGTGCCTGGATGGCATGATTGATTTGCGAAATAGAGTGGCATTTTTTGGCTGTTTTTTTGTCAACTTTTATGAACGGAATAAATTTTTGGGGCGTGATTGATTCGTGACAAATGTTGTCAATTGCAATTCGTCCTCCATATAGCATGCTTCATGTGGATTGCTGAAACGGATGCGGTTTTCTTTCAGGTGATTCTGCGGCCTGAATGGTTCGTATGACGAAATGAGTGGAAGTCATTCGCTATTGATGTGGTTGAAATATTTTGAAATATTTTGAAATATTTTGCGGCTGATAGCGATGGACGGGCGAGTGGCGAGCTGTTAATAGATTTTTGACTCGATCAGGGTCTATTTCCAAGAATGGCGAGATGTGATTATCTAAATGCGTAACCTGGAGTCGTATCGGCGGTATCTGGAGGAAAGGGCGAAGCTGGAGTCTCGAATCGCAGAGGAGCGACGAGCGGCTGCAGAGGCGATTCTGCTGGAGATCAGATATTGCGTCCGCGAGTTTGGTTTTGCTCCCGAGGATATTTTTGCGGTCGATGTCCTGCGTCGTGCGACCAAACGGCGACCGCGTTATTTCGATCCCGTCAGTGGAGCAACATGGTCAGGGGTAGGTCGTGCTCCTGAGTGGATTCGCGATAAAGATCGCAAGCAGTTTGAGATATCGAATTTTGAGCGTGACGATTGAGTCTGGTGTTTTGTGCGCTGAGGCGATTCCGTGGCTTGCAAAATCGGATATTTGACTCTGTAGCGCTGTCGATCGCCTGTATCAGGAGATACGTGCGCGGGTAGCGGCATTTGTTGATGCTGATGGTCGACAAGCTGCATCCGATGGCTGTTGTCGCGAAATTCGGCATGAGCGGTCAGTCGGTTTGCTATTGGGCCGCATCCTTTGAGGGGCGAGGTGATCGCGGTGGCCGAGCGTACGGCCTCGATCGAAACGCCGACGCGTGAGCAAATCGCCTTGCGCCTCTCAACTGCCTTCGATCCGTCGCGGTCCTGGCATTTCGATAAGCCGAGCGTAGCGCTCAACAGGGAGGGCTTTATGGTCAAACACAACAGGCTGTTGCACAAAGAACGCGACCAACAGGTAGTTGTCGTGGAGCAGATCAGTCTCGACAAGCTATAGCGGACCTTGCGCGACGACCCCATTCGCCGGCTCTATTTCCACGAGGCCGGGCTTTGGGGATCGTCGCAGGTTCAGCGTAGCGGGTTCTCGGGAGACTTGCGTCAAGAAATCGAACCGTACGAACTACCAACGCATTGTTCCTGGCGCTCCAGACCACGGCGCGAACGCATTGGTCCGTGTCACTCATGTACGCGACATCAAAGGCCTTAACGTCGTCCGCTTCATTGGCGAACTGCTCGGGGCGGATGGCGAGCGTCCAACCGTGATCGAGCGGGGCGATGACGAAACGGCGGGAAGTCGGTTGACGTTAATTAATAAGTTTTCCTGATTTGTAAGTGTGTAAAAGCCAACGACTAAGGAAATCGAGATCGTGTGGCGACACTTGAAATGCGGATGGTGACGCTTCACCCCATGAACCAAGAGAGCCGTTGACGCTGAACGTGCCAATCCAATGATCGGCCGGGGCGTCAAATTCTAATAAAGTAATATCGGATACCTAAGTATCATGAACAAAATTTACAAAAGCATCTGGAATCAGGCGCTGGGTGTGTGGGTGGCGGCGTCCGAGTTGACGCATGCGCGGGGTAAGACTTCCAAGAGCATTTGCTTGCAGGGAAGTGCGAATTCATCTGGCCGGAGCGTATCTGGTGTGCCGATGATGCGGCTCAGACATGGTGTGTTGGGATTTCTGGCGGTGGCAGGAATCTCGACCGTGGGAGTGTTGCCCAATTTAGGATTTATGGCTGCAGCAGGAATCTTGATGGTGGGAGTGTCACCCAATGAGGCGTGGGCGGGCGCTATTGGAAATTGTAATGGCGGCACGTCGACCACGACGAGTGTCACTGGGGCGGGCACTGGTTGGGCAACCGGCTACTGGAGCGCGAATGAGGGGAACTGCGGATCCGGGACTGGGGTAATCATAGCGGAGAATGGAAGTGCTAACGGCGGTGTATCTGGCGCTACGGCCTCATTTGCCTACATGTGGATCGGGGCGACCGGAAATAATGCATCGGGCGCGATTACGCTGTACGGCCCAAGCGGGATTACGCTGAATGCTGGTTCGAGCGGGACAATTACGCTGAAAAACACGACGTCGCTGAGCGGAAACAAGATCACGAGTTTGGCGGCGGGTACGAATCCGACGGATGCGGTGAATTTTTCCCAATTGACGTCGTTGTCCACGTCGACGTCGACGGGCTTGTCGTCCGCTGTTAGTTCGATCACTTCGCTGTCGACGTCGACGTCTACCGGTCTCTCGTCGGTCAGCAGCTCGATCACATCGTTGTCGACGTCGACGTCGACGGGCTTGTCGTCGGCCAGCAGCTCGGTTTCCTCGTTGTCGACTGGCCTGTCGTCCGCGAACAGCTCGATCACGTCGCTGTCGACTTCGACGTCGACGGGCCTGTCCTCGTCCAACAGCTCGATCACCTCACTGTCGACCTCGACGTCGACCGGTTTGTCATCGGCCAATAGCTCGATCACGTCGCTGTCGACATCGACGTCGACCGGTTTGTCGACGGCGAATAGCTCGATTACGTCGCTGTCCACGTCGACGTCGACTGGCCTGTCGTCGGCGAACAGTTCGATCACGTCGTTGTCCACGTCGACGTCGACGGGTCTGTCGTCGGCCAGCAGCTCGATTACGTCGTTGTCCACGTCGACCTCGACGGGGTTATCGTCGGCCAGCAGTTCGATCTCTTCACTGTCCACTTCGACCTCGACCGGCATCAGCTCGCTGTCGACTGGCCTGAGCTCGACGGACAGCACGGTTTCGTCGCTGTCGACGTCGACCTCGACCGGGCTGTCGTCGGCGAATAGTTCGATTACGTCGTTGTCCACGTCGACCTCGACGGGGTTATCGTCGGCCAACAGTTCGATCTCTTCGCTGTCGACGTCGACCTCGACCGGTCTGTCGTCGGCGAATAGTTCGATTACGTCGTTGTCCACGTCGACGTCGACTGGCCTGTCGTCGGCCAATAGTTCGATCACGTCGTTGTCCACGTCGACGTCGACGGGTCTGTCATCGGCGAATAGCTCGATCACGTCGTTGTCCACGTCGACCTCGACGGGGCTGTCGTCGGCCAATAGTTCGATCACGTCGCTGTCCACCTCGACCTCGACAGGCATCAACTCGCTGTCGACCGGCCTGAGCTCGACGGACAGCACGGTGTCTTCGCTGTCGACGTCGACGTCGACCGGTCTTTCGTCGGCGAATAGTTCGATTACGTCGTTGTCCACGTCGACGTCGACTGGCCTGTCGTCGGCCAATAGTTCGATCACGTCGTTGTCCACGTCGACCTCGACTGGGTTATCGTCGGCCAACAGTTCGATCTCTTCACTGTCCACTTCGACCTCGACAGGCATCAGCTCGCTGTCGACTGGCCTGAGCTCGACGGACAGCACGGTTTCGTCGCTGTCGACGTCGACCTCGACCGGTCTGTCGTCGGCGAATAGTTCGATTGCGTCGTTGTCCACGTCGACGTCGACGGGCCTGTCGTCGGCCAATAGTTCGATCACGTCGTTGTCCACGTCGACGTCGACGGGTCTGTCATCGGCCAATAGCTCGATCGCATCGTTGTCCACGTCGACCTCGACGGGGTTATCGTCTGCCAACAGTTCGATCTCTTCGCTGTCCACCTCGACCTCGACAGGCATCAACTCGCTGTCGACCGGCCTGAGCTCGACGGACAGCACGGTGTCTTCGCTGTCGACGTCGACGTCGACCGGTCTTTCGTCGGCGAATAGTTCGATTACGTCGTTGTCCACGTCGACGTCGACTGGCCTGTCGTCGGCCAATAGTTCGATCACGTCGTTGTCCACGTCGACCTCGACGGGGTTATCGTCCGCCAACAGCTCGATCTCTTCGCTGTCCACCTCGACCTCGACAGGCATCAACTCGCTGTCGACCGGCCTGAGCTCGACGGACAGCACGGTGTCTTCGCTGTCGACGTCGACGTCGACCGGGCTTTCGTCGGCGAATAGTTCGATTACGTCGCTGTCCACGTCGACGTCGACTGGCCTGTCGTCGGCCAATAGTTCGATCACGTCGTTGTCCACGTCGACGTCGACCGGTCTTTCGTCTGCCAACAGTTCGATCTCTTCGCTGTCCACCTCGATCTCGACAGGCATCAACTCGCTGTCGACCGGCCTGAGCTCGACGGACAGCACGGTGTCTTCGCTGTCGACGTCGACCTCGACCGGATTGTCGTCGGCGAATAGCTCGATTTCCTCGCTGTCTACATCGACTTCGACGGGGCTGTCGTCAGCCAACAGCTCGATCACTTCGCTGTCGACTGGCCTGAGCTCGACTGACAGCACGGTGTCGTCGCTGTCGACCTCGACGTCGACGGGCCTGTCCTCGGCGAACAGCTCGATCGGCTCGCTGTCGACTGGCCTGAGTTCGACAGACAGCACGGTGACGTCGCTGTCGACGTCGACCTCGACCGGTCTGTCGTCGGCGAACAGCTCGATCAGCTCGCTGTCCACGTCGACGTCGACGGGCTTGTCGTCAGCTAACAGCTCGATTACGTCGTTGTCCACCTCGACGTCGACCGGTCTCTCGTCGGCCAACAGCTCGATTACCTCACTGTCGACTTCGACCTCGACTGGGTTGTCGTCGGCCAATAGCTCGATCTCGTCGTTGTCCACATCCACCTCGACAGGCATCAGCTCGCTGTCGACCGGCTTGAGTTCTACTGACAGCACGGTGTCGTCGCTGTCGACCTCGACCTCGACCGGTTTGTCGACTGCGAATAGCTCGATTACCTCGCTGTCCACGTCCACGTCGACAGGCCTGTCGTCGGCTAACAGCTCGATCAGGTCATTGTCGACGTCGACCTCGACGGGGTTGTCGTCGGCGAATAGCTCGATCACGTCGCTGTCTACATCGACGTCGACGGGTCTGTCATCAGCCAACAGCTCGATCAGCTCGCTGTCGACTGGCCTGAGTTCGACAGACAGCACGGTGACGTCGCTGTCGACGTCGACCTCGACCGGTCTGTCGTCGGCGAATAGCTCGATCACGTCGCTGTCCACGTCGACGTCGACGGGGTTGTCGTCGGCGAATAGCTCGATCTCTTCACTGTCCACCTCGACCTCGACAGGCATCAGCTCGTTGTCGACCGGCCTGAGCTCGACGGACAGCACGGTGTCGTCGTTGTCGACGTCGACATCGACGGGCTTGTCGTCAGCGAATAGTTCGATCTCGTCGTTGTCCACATCGACTTCGACGGGGCTGTCGTCGGCTAACAGCTCGATCACGTCGCTGTCGACCTCGACCTCGACGGGATTGTCATCGGCGAATAGCTCGATTTCCTCGCTGTCCACATCTACCTCGACGGGTTTGTCGTCCGCGAACAGTTCGATTTCCTCGCTGTCGACGTCGACCTCGACCGGTCTGTCGTCGGCCAACAGCTCGATCACGTCGCTGTCCACTTCGACGTCGACCGGCATCAGCTCGCTGTCGACCGGCCTGAGCTCGACGGACAGCACGATGTCTTCGCTGTCCACCTCGACGTCGACCGGCATCAGCTCACTGTCGACTGGCCTGAGCTCGACGAACAGCACGGTGTCGTCGCTGTCGACGTCAACGTCGACGGGCCTGTCGTCCGCGAATAGCTCGATCACGTCGCTGTCCACGTCAACGTCAACCGGCATCACCTCGCTGTCAACTGGCTTGAGCTCGACATTTAGCTCGGTGTCGTCGCTGTCGACCTCGACCTCGACCGGCCTGTCGTCCGCCACCAGTTCGATCACCTCGTTGTCCACCTCGACGTCGACCGGCATCAGCTCGCTGTCGACTGGCTTGAGCTCGACGAACAGCACGATCCTGTCGCTGTCCACGTCGACGTCGACCGGCATCAGCTCGCTGTCCACGGGCCTGAGCTCGTCCAACAGCTCGATCACGTCGTTGTCCACGTCGACCTCGACCGCAATCGAAGCCGCGAAAACGCACTATTTCAGCGTCAACGATGGCGGTACGGCAGGGGCGAACTACGCGAACAGCGCGGCGACGGGTATCGACTCGCTGGCCGCCGGCGTTGCCGCAACGGCCGCGGGCGCAAGCAGCGTCGCCGTCGGCTACGGGTCGAACGCGCAGTCGGACGGCGCGGTCGCGATTGGCCAGAACGCATCGGCAACGGGCGGCAAGGCCGTGTCGATCGGCTCCGGCAACACGGCAAGCGGCGACGGCGCGGTCGCGATCGGCGATCCGAGCATCGCAACGGGTACCGGCGCGGTGGCGATGGGCGCGAACGACACGGCGACCGGCAACGGCGCAGTGGCGCTCGGCAACGCGAACACGGCCAACGGCGCGAGCGCACTTGCACTCGGCAGCTCGAACCAGGCCACCGCGGACAACACGATCGCGCTCGGCAACCAGGCCACGGCAAGCGCCACCGGCGCGCAAGCGTACGGCTCGGCAGCGCAGGCAACCGCCGCCGACGCACTCGCCTTCGGCACGAACGCACAGGCCAACGTCGCCAACTCGATCGCACTCGGCGCGAACTCGGTCACGAGCGCCGCGAACCCGACGTCGAGCGCCACGATCGGCGGCGTTACGTACCCGTTCGCAGGCGGCTCGCCGGTCGGCGTGGTGAGCGTCGGCGCACCGGGCCAGGAACGCCAGATCACGAACGTCGCCGCGGGCCGGATCTCGGCCAGCAGCACGGACGCGATCAACGGCAGCCAGCTCAACGCGACGAACAACGCGATCAACACGCTGTCGACGTCGACCGCGTCGAACGTCGCGTCGCTGTCGACGGGCATCAACTCGCTGTCGACCGGCCTGAGCGCGACGAATAGCAACGTGGCCTCGCTGTCCACGTCGACCTCGACCGCGATCAACTCGCTGTCGACGGGCCTGAGCGCGACGAACAGCAACGTCAACTCGCTGTCGACGTCGACCTCGACCGGCATCGGTTCGCTGTCCACCGGCCTGAGCACGACGAACAGCAACGTGGCCTCGCTGTCGACCGGCGTGACCAACATCAACAACCAGTTGAACCAGTTGTCGACGACAATCAACAACAGCCAGACGCATACCGCCAACACCATCGGCATTGCTGCTGACGTGAACGGAAAGGGTACCGACGTCCCGACCGTCACCGCGGGTTCAAATTCGGTATCGATCGGCGCGAATTCGACGGACGGAGGCCGTCAGAACGTCGTGTCGGTCGGCAGCGACCAGCAGCAGCGCCAGATCATCAACGTCGCGCCGGGTACGCAGCCCACTGACGCGGTGAACGTCCAACAGCTCAATTCGGGGATGAGCAATACGTTGAATCAAGCAAACAACTATACAAATAGTCAGGTCCAGAGTCTCCAAAACAGTCTTGACTCTGCTCGCAAAGATGCAGATGGTGGGACCGCGGCAGCAATGGCGGTGGCCGGTCTTCCTCAACCGACCAGTCCAGGAATGAATATGGTTGCATTAGCCGGCAGTGTGTATCGAGGTCAGTCCGGTCAGGCGCTTGGGCTCTCAAGGGTCTCAGAGAATGGACACTGGGTCTACAAAGGAGCAGTCACTACGAATACTCGCGGCTCGTACGGCGTGGTCGTTGGGGGAGGATATCAATGGTGACGACCATCCGGCATCGAATCGCGAGTACCTACGGCGGGCGAGAGTGCAGCGTATATGTTGCCAAATTGCATAAGGCATGTACCAGACGGCAAAGCAGGGTATCGCGGTTGTCGGCGCGGTGGCGTTGGTACTGCGGCTCGATCCCGGGGCCAACTTCGAGATGGATATCGGCACGTCGACTTTCGTCGGTCGGGAGGCGATGGCGATCAATATGCACGAACAGCATCACGGAGAACTCGAGAGCGTCGATCAACGGATGCTTCGGCGACGGTCAAGAGGTTGTTTGGCGCTGGCACGCTTAATGCGTCGCAAGGCCATTCTTCTCGCCGACAGGGCGATCATCGAGCGCGACCGCGCGCTGTCGTCGCTCACCACCGATGACGCGATCGCACACCGGGCATTCCTGCGTCGGCCCACGCCGCGCGAGTGGTGGATCGGGCCGTCGCGGCCGCGGCGCAGGGGCTGGATGCGGCGTCCACGTATTCGAAGGAAGAGGGAATCGACAACGGGCACCTCGGCACCCGCAATGTCGGCGCGGGCGGACGCTATACATTCGGCGACTTCGCGCTCGACGCGCTGTACGTGAATACGTGTACCACGCTGACGGGCGCGCACGTCGACACCTACGATATCGGCGGGCTGTACCGGTTCGCGCCGGATTTCTTCGCGTATTCGAACTACCTGTACGCGAAGGGCAACCGGCAACTGGAGCGGCAATCACTCGAACCAGGCCGGCATCACGCTCGATTACCTGTTGTCTAAGAAGACCGACATCTACATGAGCGCCGTGTATCAGCGGGCGAGCGTCGGCCAGGACATCATTGCGTCCGTGTGCGGCACGTTCACGGCATCGTCGGGCGCGCGGCAATCGGTGTTGCGAGCTGGTGTGCGCATGGTCTTTTGAAGGGGCCGCCGTACCGGTTTGAAATTGCTCTGTCACCGATTGAGTTGGCCGCACAGTCGTAGGCACTCGATCGTCGCGGCCACGGCCGCGCGATTCGCGTTGTCGGGGTGCCAGTACATCGACACCGCGCCCTGGCCCTCGAGCTGCATCGGCAGGATCCGGATCGCGTTCAGTTGCGCGAAGCGCTGCGCAGCGCGATGCGACGCCACGCCGAGCAGGTCGGTGTTGTTCAGCAGCGTGAGGTTGAGGATCGACGAGTTCGATTCGACACAGTGCGGCGGCCGTACGCGGCCGGCGGCCGACAGCGCGGCCTCCAGCGCGTTGTGCACGGGCGTGCCCGACGGCCACACGATCCACGAGTAGGCGAGCACGTCGTCCCAGCCGACCGACGTCGCACCGGCGAGCGCGTGGTCGGGCCGCGCGACGAACACGACCGGATCGACATACAGCGCTTCGGCGTGCAGCAGCGGATCGACGGATGTCGACCCCGAGCGGCCCACGACGATATCCAGTTCGCTGCGTGCGAGTTGCGGCATCAACTGGTTCATCGTGCTTTCGGTCATCCGGACCTGCGCGCGCGGCATCCGTTTCAGCAACTGCGACACCGCGAGCGGCACGGTATCGGCCGCCGCCACGCCGGACGTACCGATCGTCACGAGGCCGCTGCCGCCTTCCCGCAATGCGGCCATGTCGTCGCGCGCGACGTCGAGCTGCGCTTCGACGCGGCGCGCATGCTCGATCAGCGCTTCGCCGTACGACGTCGGCCGCAGGCCGCGCGCATGCCGCTCGAACAGCGGCAGCCCGACATCCTCTTCCAGTTCCTTCAGCCATTTCGACAGCGCGGGCTGCGTGGTCGCGAGTGCGACCGCCGACTGGCTCAGATTGCCGGTGCCGGCAAGGCTCAACAGTACCTGCAGATGCCGCAGTCGCAGCCGGTGGGTCCAGTCCATCGCATGCCTCGTCGCGAGTAGATATATCCAGAATTATATGGATCAGATGATTTGACCATTTTACCGGGTATGTCTGGGTCGAATATAAATCACCTAACGGACTGCCGCATGGTCCTCGCCCCGACATAGCGCCGACGCCGATCGGCCGACTCCAAGGAGACATCATGACGACCCACCCGGACGCGTCGCGCGCCGCCTACTACGCACGGATCGCCGAGCAACGTCTGGCGCCGCTGTGGGAATCGCTGCACAACCTCGTGCCGAAATCCCCGCAGCCGGCCGCGCAGGCTGCGATCTGGAGGTACGCGCAGGTTCGCGACCTTGTGATGCAGGCCGGCAGCGTGATCAGCGCGGAAGAAGCCGTGCGCCGGGTGCTGGTGCTGGAGAACCCGGGGCTGCCCGGCAAGTCGAGCATGACGCCGACCCTGTACGCGGGCCTGCAACTGATCCTGCCGGGCGAGATCGCGCCGAGCCACCGCCATACGCAGTCGGCGCTGCGCTTCATCGTCGAAGGGCGTGGCGCGTGGACGGCCGTGAACGGCGAGCGCACGACGATGCATCCGGGCGACTTCATCATCACGCCGTCGTGGGCGTGGCACGACCACGGCAACCCGTCGGAGGAAGCGGGCGGCGAACCGGTCGTGTGGCTCGACGGGCTCGACATTCCGCTGCTCGCGAACCTCGACGCAGGCTTCGCGGAGAACTACCCGGAAGCCATGCAGCCCGTGAATCGCCCGGAAGGCGACAGCTTCGCGCGCTTCGGTCACAACATGGTGCCGGTGCGGCATCGCGTGAGCGATCCGACGTCGCCGGTGTTCAGCTATCCGTATGCCCGTACCCGCGAAGCGCTCGACGCGCTGTACCGGAACGGCGAGCTCGACGCATGGGACGGCGTGAAGCTGCGCTACGTGAACCCCGCGACGGGCGGCTGGCCGATGCCGACGATCGCCACCTTCATGCAGTTCCTGCCTGCCGGTTTCGACGGCCGCACGTACCGCAGCACCGACGCGACGATCTACTGCGTCGTCGAGGGCAGCGGCACCGCGCACATCGGCGGCAACGCATTCGAATTCGAACCGCACGACATTTTCGTCGCGCCGTCGTGGGCGCCGGTGCGGCTGTCTGCGTCGTCCGACAGCGTGCTGTTCAGCTATTCCGACCGGCCCGTGCTGTCCGCGCTGAACCTGCTGCGCGAAGCGCGCGACTGACGCCGGCCGGTTTCGACGATTCGTTTCCCGTTTTCCGTGCGTCGCTGCGGCGGCGCGCCCCTTCATTCGTATTGATGCTGGAGCCATTCATGACTTTCGTTTTCCCGCCCGAAGCGCCCGTGGCGCTCCCCGTTGCCGGCAGCGACGCGCAGTTCGCGGTACGCCGCGTGTATTGCGTCGGCCGCAACTACGCTGCCCATGCACGCGAAATGGGCTTCGATCCCGATCGCGAGCCGCCGTTCTTCTTCTGCAAGCCGGCCGATTCGATCGTGCCGGTCGCGTACGGCGAAACGCTCGATCTCGAATATCCGGCGCAGACGTCGAACTATCACTACGAAGCCGAACTCGTCGCGGTGATCGGCAAGGGCGGTTCGGACATTCCGCTCGAGCGCGCGCTCGAACACGTGTGGGGCTATGCGGTCGGCCTCGACATGACGCGCCGTGATCTGCAGATGAAGATGCGCGAAATGGGTCGGCCGTGGGAAATCGGCAAGGCATTCGACCGTTCGGCGCCGATCGGGCCCGTGCATCCGGCAAGCGACGTCGGTCATTTCGAGCAGGGCGGCCTGTGGCTGACCGTCAACGAGGCGACGAAGCAGAAGAGCGACGTGTCGCACCTGATCTGGTCGGTTGCGGAAACGGTGGCCGACCTGTCGAAGTTCTTCCGCCTCGAACCGGGTGACGTGATCTTCACAGGCACGCCCGAAGGCGTCGGCGCGGTGGTCGCGGGCGACGTGATGAAGGTCGGCGTCGAACGGCTCGGTGAACTGACCGTGCGCGTGGTCTGACGCATCTTCCTCGAAAGGCGACATCGTGCAACTGCATAGCTTCTTCAACAGTTCGACGTCCTACCGGGTGCGCATCGCGCTCGCGCTGAAAGGGCTGCCGTACGACACGCTGCCGGTGAACATCCGTACCGGCGAGCATCGCGAGGCGGCCTACGTCGCGAACGTGAACCCGTCGGCCGCGGTGCCGGCGCTGGTCGACGGGGATTTCCGTCTCGGGCAGTCGCTCGCGATCCTCGACTACCTCGACCAGATCCAGCCGACGCCTCGCCTGATTCCGCTCGAACTGCGCCAACGCGCGCGCGTGCTGGAACTCGCGACGCTGATCGCGTGCGACATCCATCCGGTCAACAACCTGCGCGTGCTGCGTTATCTCGACAGCGAACTGAAGGTCACGCCGCAGCAGAAGACCGCGTGGTATCGGCACTGGATCGCGGAAGGGATGGCCGGCGTCGAGCGGCTGCTCGCGCGCGCGGACGAGGGCCCGTGGTGCTTCGGCGACACGCCGACGCTGGCCGACGTGTGCCTCGTGCCGCAGGTCGCGAATGCGTTGCGAATGGATTGCGACCTGAGTGCCTATCCGCGCAGCCTCGCGGTGTTTGAACACGCGCGGCACGAGCCGG
>NZ_JAAGPB010000130.1:0-19569 GCF_017104585.1 Burkholderia sp. Ac-20392 | reverse complement strand
GAACGCGCCGAAGCGGTCCGGCCGGCGCGCGACCTGTTCGGCCAGCAGGTCGTTCGCGCGCCGCGCGACGTCGATCGCGCGGCCCGTATCGGTGATCGCCTGGACGGCCGGCGCGTTCAGCGACAGGATCGCGTAGCCGATCCCGCACGCATCCATGCGTTCGATGCGCTCCTCCTGCACGTCGAGCAGCTGACGGCGTCGCGCCGGCCAGATGTCGGCGGTAAAGTAGTGTTCGGAATCGCCGATCGTGTCCGGCGTGGCAAAGTGCTCCTCGAGTGCGATCTTGTCCCGCATGCTGTCTCCTGAGATGTCCGGGCCGCCGCGCCACCGTGGCGCGGCGTATCGGAACCAGCATAGAAGGGCCGCGGCGCCCTGTTAAATTGCGGCGTTGAATACCGTCATTCACGGCATCTATGCCCGCCTACCGACCAACGCGATGGAACACGACTCCGATCTGCGCAATATCGACCTGAACCTGCTGCTCGTGTTCGACGTGCTGTATCGCACACGCAGCACGACGCGTGCGGCCGACGCGCTGCACCTCACGCAGCCGTCGGTCAGCAATGCGCTGAAGCGGTTGCGCACGCTGTTCGACGACGCGCTGTTCGTGAAGACGGCCGACGGCATGCAACCCACGCCGCGCGCGGACGCGATCGCGGCACGCGTCGACGAAGGGCTCGCGTCGCTGCGCACCGCGCTGCAGGCCGGCCGCGCATTCGACCCGGCCACGTCGACCCGCACTTTCCGCCTGTACACGAGCGATCTCGGGCAGGCGATCTTCATGCCGCCGCTCGTCGCGCATCTGCGCCGGGTCGCGCCCGGCATCCGGATCGTCACGGCCGATCCGCCGCTCGACGCCGCGCAGCAGATGATGAAGCTCGGGCAAATCGACCTCGCGCTCGGCATGTTCACCGGGCTGCACGCCGATTTCCATCAGCAGCGGCTGTTCCACGAAACCTACGTGGCGCTCGTGCGCAACGACCATCCGGCGATCGGCGCGACACTCACCGCCGAGCAGTTCTTCGCGGCCGACCATGTGAGCTATACGCCCACGGCCGGCAGCCACGCGCACTTTGAAGCGGCGCTCTACGCGCTGTCGCCGCATGCCGGCAACACGCGTCATGTCGTGCTGCAGCTCGCGCATTCGTTCGGGCTGGAACGCATCGTGTCGTCGAGCGACCTCGTCGCCTGCATTCCGAGCCGCCTCGCCCGCGTGCTGTCGCGACTGCAGGACGTGCGTGCCGTGCCGCTGCCGTTCGACACGGCGCCTGCCGACATCGCGCAGTTCTGGCATGAACGCTACCAGCGCGACGAGGGCCATCAGTGGCTGCGCACGCTCGTCTACGACCTGTTTCACGACCTTCGCCTCAGTGCATTGCCGTAGGCACGCCGGGCAAAAAAAACGGGCAGCCCAGGGCTGCCCGCATCAACTCCACTTGGTTACAACGTTCGTCTCACGGAACACGGAGCGAACTCCGCAACGCACAATCTAGTGACGTGCGGAAACGCGGTCAATTTGACAAGAACGAAACTGCACTGTGAGCCTGTAAGACACCGCGCCGCTCACGCGCCGAGCAACATCCCCTTGCGCACCGGCACCGTGCCCGTCACGCGGCCGAGCGGTGCGCCGGCCGTGACGAACCGGATCGCGCGGCGCATGTAGAACACGCCGTCGGTCCCGCTCGAGATCGTCGTGATCGCATCCGTCAGCGGATCGACGATGTCGAACAGCGGATCGCCCGCGCGGATCATCGCGCCGATCGCCGCGCGGTGCACGAGTATCCCGCTCACCGGCGCGTAGAACTGCTCGCTGCCCGCGAGCGGCGTGGCCGGCGCGGCGAGCGGCGGCAACGGCGTACGCTCGCCCAGCACCGCGCCGCGCCACACGAGATAGTCGACGAGCGCATCGGCATCGCGTTTCGCATATTCGTACGTCACGTCGCGCTGGCCCCTGCACTCGACCGTCACGGCCACCGTGCCGGCCGCCATCGGCGTGCCTGCCGGCAAGTGCTGCCGCAATTGCGTCCACAGCAGGTGATGCGCATCGTCGAACGCGTGCCCGCCCGAATCCTCGGCGAGCAGCGACACCTCCGAGCCGAGATAGCGCGCGAGCGGCTCGACTTCCGGCCATGCGGTGTCGCTCGTGTACACGTGCATTACCGCTTCGAGCGAGCAATGCAGGTCGATCACGACATCAGCGTCGAGCGACAGCTTCAGCAGCGCGAGCTGCAGCGCATCGAACTCCGTGCGCGGCGCGATCTCGTCGAGCGCCGCGCCGACGCACTCGCGCACGATCGCGCGATTGCGTTCGCCGTCGTCGCCGAGGCGGTCACGCGCACGCGCGGCGATTTCCGCGAGCGGCAGGAAGCCGCGATTGAAGTTGCGGCCGCTCGCGAGGTCGAAACGGCCGATGAACTGCCCGAGCAGATGATGATTGAGGCCGACCGGGTTCGCGACCGGCACGAGCACGATTTCGGCCGCGAGCCGGCCTTCGGCATCGAGCTGCGCGAGTCGCTGCTTCAGCACGAACGCCGCGAGCATCGCGGGCGTCTCGTCCGCATGCAAAGCGGCCTGCAGGTAGATCTTGCGGCCGGTGTCGGCCGGCCCGAAATGAAAGCTCGTCAGCGTGCGCTGCGTGCCGATCGACGGCGACAGGAGCGGCGTGGTGCGAATCTGCATCGATGGTCTCGAACGGATGAAAACGGGAAACGGGGAAACGGGTGATAAGGCGGCGTGGCTCGGCGCTCAGTCGCCGTACGGGTTGAAGTCGAAATACTTCTTCGCGATCCGGTCGTACGTGCCGTCCTTCAGCATCGACGCGATCGCGCCGTCGATCGACGCCTTGAGCGCCGTATCCGACTGCCGCATGCCGATGCCGACACCGCGATCGCCCATGTCGAGCGGCGCGCCGACGAACGCGAAGCCCTTGCCCTTCGGCGTGCGCAGGAAGCCGTAGTCGGCTTCCACGGTGCCGAGCAGCGCCGCGTCGAGGCGGCCGTTGACGAGATCGGCGAACACGTCGTCCTGGCTCTTGTACGGCACCACGCCGACGCCGGCCGGCGCCCAGTGCGCGAGCGCCCAGGATTCGAACTGCGTGCCCGACTGCACGCCGACGTGCTTGCCCGCGAGCGACGCGGTCGTGCTGTCGACGCCGCTCCCGGGCCGGGCGACGAGCCGCGACTTGAAGCGGAACAGTTTCGACGAGAACAGGATCTGCTTCTCGCGCTTCTCGGTGATCGCCATCGACGACAGGATCGCGTCGATCTTGCGCGCCTGCAGCGCCGGAATCATCCCGGAGAATTCGAGCTCGACCCATTGGCAGCGCAACTGCGCGCGGCGGCAGATCTCGTTGCCGAGATCGACGTCGAAGCCCTTCAGGCTGCCGTCGGGCGCCTTCGAATCCATCGGCGGATAGGTCGGATCGATGCCGAGGCGCACGGGGCGCGTATCGAGCGCGTGCGCGGCGCTGGCCGCGAACGCAAGGCAGAGGGAAACGAGCGGCAGGAAGGTACGTTTCATGGTCGACGAAGGGCGGGACGATGGGCAAACGGCACGAGCCGGACTGCCTGCGATCGTAGTGCGCACGCGCCGCCGCCGGAATCGCCCGCTGCCTTATCATGATCACTTTTCCCGATCACCGGCCTCGCGCTTGCCCATGGCGTTCACGCTCTCCCAGCTCCGCATCTTCCAGGCCGTCGTCGAGCACGGCAGCCTGCGCGCCGCCGCGCGCGCGCTCGATCTCGCGCAAAGCGGCGTCACGCAGCAGCTGCAGAGCCTCGAAGCGACGCTCGGCGCGACGCTGTTCACGCGCACCAATCGCGGGATCGTGCCGACGGCCGTCGGCCAGCGGCTGCTCGCGCGCTCCGGTTCGATCCTCGGCGAATGCGAGCAGGTCGAGCGGGAGATCCGGCAACTGAGCGGCGCGTACGAAGGCACCGTCACGCTCGGCCTCGTGGCCGAGCCGCTGATCGATGCGTTCGCGCCGGTGCTGAGCGCGTTCCGCGCGCGCTTCGACAAGGTCGACGTGCACCTGCGCACCGGCACGTCGCGGATGATGATCGGCTGGTTGCGGGAAAGCGCGGTCGATTTCGCGATCGCACTCGTCTCGAAGCAGACCGACACGACCGATCTCGCGGTCACGCCGCTGCGTGCGTCGGCGCCGGTGGTCGTGTGCCGCAACGGGCATCCGGCGATGCACGCGCAATCGCTCGCCGAACTGGCCGACTACGCGTGGGTGTCGACGCGCTCGCCGAACCTGAGTGCCGACCCCGTCGTCAACCGGCTGCTCGCATACTTCGACGTGCACGGCCTGCCGCCGCCGAAGATTCTCGCCACCGTCGAAGGGATGTTCGAGACGCTGCAGCTCGTCACGCAGACCGATTGCCTGTCGCTCGAAACCGAAGCCGTGACGCGGCACGGGCCGTTTGCCGGCGCGCTCGCGAAAGTGCCCGTACGCGAACCGGCCGAATCGCAGGACATCTGCCTGCTGCAGCGCGCGGCCGTACCGCTGACGCCGGCCGCGCAGGAACTCGCGACGATGCTCGCGTCGTACCTGAGGGTGGTGCGCGGGCGGTAAGCGCATCTCGCCGCTTGCCACCCGCGTTGCTGCGCGCCGCCGCGCGTCAGTCGATCGAGTCCCCCGCCGTCTCGCGCAGCATCGCCACCGCGATCAGCGACAGCACCACGCACGCGGCCACGTAGCCGGCCGGCGCGAGCTTGCTGCCGGTCGTCTTCACGAGCCAGGTCGCGATCAGTTGCGCGGTGCCGCCGAAGATCGTCACCGCGAGCGCATACGCGATCGAGATGCCGGTCGCACGCACGTGACGCGGCAGCGACTCGCACATCAGCGCCATTTCCGACGCCGAGCCGAGCGAATAGAACAGCAGCATCAGCGCGGTCAGCGGCAGGATCACCGACAGCGTCGGATGATGATTCATCAGCCAGAACGCCGGGAACAGCAGCACGACCAGCACGCCGCGGCCGACGAAGATCGGCAGGCGCCGGCTGCCGAGCTTGTCCGACAGCCAGCCGAACAGCGGGCACGTGACCAGCATCACGCAGCCCGATGCAACGCCGACGAACATCGACAGCTTCATCGGCAGGCCGAGCGTGTGGATCGCATAAGTCGGCATGTAGAAGGTCAGGATGTAGGTCGACACCGTGCCGCCCATCACCGTGAGCATCAGCAGCAGCACCGTGCGCGTGTGCTTCGAGAACAGCTCGTGCAGCACACCGCGTTCGATGCCGTGATGGCTGTCGCCGGGCGCATCGTCGGCGAGCCGTCGGCGCAGATACATGCCGACCGGCGCGATCAGCACACCGACGAGGAACGGCAGCCGCCAGCCCCAGCTTTCGAGCGCATCCTTGGTCATCGTGTTCGACAGCAGCGCCGCGAAGCCCGAGCCCATCAGCGCCGCGCCGCCCTGCGTCGCGAGCTGCCAGCTCGCGCGGAACGCGCGACGCGACGTGCCGCCCTGTTCGAGCAGCGTCGACGTCGCCGCGCCGAATTCGCCGCCCTGCGAGAAGCCCTGCATCAGCCGCGCGAACACGACCAGCAGCGGCGCGGCCACGCCGACCTGCGCATACGTCGGCGCGATCGCGATCAGGCCCGTGCCGAGCGCCATCAGCATGATCGTCAGGTTCAGCGCGGCCTTGCGCCCCTTGCGGTCCGCATAGACGCCGAGCACGACGCTGCCGAGCGGCCGCGTGAAGAAGCCGGCCGCGAACGTCGCGACCGACAGCAGCAGCGACGTGGTCGGGTCGCTCGACGGGAAGAACAGCTTGCCGATCAGCACCGCGAAGAAGCCGTACACGGTGAAATCGAAGAATTCCAGCCAGTTGCCGATCACGGCCGCGGCGATCGCCCCGCGCCGCGTGACAGCCGGTGCGTCTGGTGTGCTGGCTTCGGCAGCCCCCGTCGACGCGGGGTGCAGCGCGAGATGGTCTTTCTGCATCGTTATCGTCTCCTCTCAATGCGGCCGGAAGCGCCGGCCGCTCGCCCCGCTGCCGGCATCACCGCCCCAGGTAACGCTCCACGAGACGCGTCCAGTACGCCGCGCCGATCGGCAGGTTGCGATCGTTGAAGTCGTATTTCGGGTTGTGCACCATGCAGCCGTCCTCGCCTTCGCCATTGCCGAGCCGCACGAACGAGCCCGGCCGCTGCTGCAGCATGAACGCGAAATCCTCGCTGCCCATCAGCAGGTCGGTCTGCTCGACCACGTGCGCGTCGCCGACGAGCTCGCGCGCCACCTGTGCGGCGAAATCCGTTTCGTCATCCGAATTGACGACGACCGGATAGCCTTCGATGTACTCGACGTTCGCGGTTGCGCCATAGCTCGCGGCCTGCGTTTCGGCCAGCTCGGTGATGCGGCGTTTGAGCAGCGCGCGCACGTCGGGGCTGAACGAGCGCACGCTGAGTTCGAGGCGCGCGCCGTTCGGGATCACGTTGTTCGCGGTGCCCGCGTGCATCGAGCCGACCGTGACGACCGCCGGCTGCGCGGGGTCGACGTTGCGCGCGACGATCGTCTGCAGCGCCATCACGATGCTCGCCGTGACGACCACCGGGTCGACCGTCAGGTGCGGCCGGGCCGCGTGGCCGCCGACGCCCTCGATCGTGATGATCGCCTTGTCGCCGGCCGACATGAACGGACCGCGCCGCGTGAGGAACACGCCGGGCGCCGCGCCCGGATGGTTGTGCATGCCGAACACGGCGTCGCACGGAAAGCGTTCGAACAGGCCGTCGTCGATCATCTTCTTCGCGCCGCTGTCGACGCCATGCTCTTCCGCCGGCTGGAAATACAGGTGCACGGTGCCGGAGAAGTTGCGGGTCTTCGCGAGGTGCTGTGCAGCGCCGAGCAGCATCGTCGTGTGGCCGTCGTGGCCGCACGCGTGCATCTTGCCGTGCGTGCCGCTCGCATAGGGCAGCCCCGTCGCCTCGATGATCGGCAGCGCGTCCATGTCGGCGCGAATGCCGATGCTGCGCGTGCCGTCACCCACGCGCAGCGTCCCGACCACGCCCGTCTTGCCGACCCCGCGCGTCACCTGCCAGCCCCACTGTTCGAGCTTGTCGGCGACGAGCGCGGCCGTGTCGTGCTCTTCGTACGCGAGTTCGGGATGGTGGTGGATGTGGTGGCGGATCTCGCGCAACCCGCCGGCGGCGGGCATCAGATCCTCGACTTCGGTGAATCGGGTATCGGTGGTCATCAAGGGGCTCCTGCTGTTTGTCTGCACACGCAACACATGCGTGCGGGAAAGCGAGCCACTATAGCGAGCCGATATCGGTTCAATAAGATGCGGAATTTTTCACCGCGATAAGGTTTTTTAATCAGGGTTAGTACGGGCATGGCTCGCCGGATCGACCTCGTCGAACGTGATCGACACGCGACCCGTTGATTTTTGAGACGAACGGTCTATTATTCGCACATGGACGTTCGAACTGATCCGCCTCGCCGTCGCGGCAGGCCACCGAAACAGCACGAGGACCTCGTCGCCACGCGGGACATGCTGCTGCGCACCGGGCTGGAAGTGCTCACCGAGAAGGGCTTTTCGGCCACCGGGCTCGACGAGATCCTCGGTCGCGCCGGCGTGCCCAAGGGCTCCTTCTATCACTACTTCGACAACAAGGAAGCGTTCGGCCTCGAACTGATCGACCGCTATGCCGACTTCTTCGCGCGCAAGCTGGACCGTCATTTCAGCGATCCGGCGCGCTCGCCGCTGCAGCGCGTGCGCGCATTCGTCGACGACGCCCGCGACGGCATGGCCCGCTACGCCTACAGCCGCGGCTGCCTGATCGGCAACCTCGGGCAGGAAATGGGCGCGCTCCCCGAAAGTTTCCGCGCCCGCCTGCGCACCACGTTCGAAGACTGGCAACGCCGCCTCGCCGACTGCCTGATCGCTGCGCAGCAAGCCGGCGAACTGGCCGGCTCGGCCGATCCCGCTGAACTCGCCGCATTCTTCTGGATCGGCTGGGAAGGCGCCGTGCTGCGCGCGAAGCTGGAGCGCAGCGACACGCCGTTGACCCTGTTCGCGCAGTTTTTCTTCAATGGACTGCCGCGCCGCTGAATTTTTTTGCCATTAACTAGACGATCGGTCTAGAAATTAGAAAGGAGGACGGGATGTTCCAGGGCATCGTGATCGACAAGGACGAAACCGGCCAGCAAGTGCGGCTGCAGACGCTGGACGACGGGCAGTTGCCCGCGGGCAACGTCACCGTGCGCGTGCGCTATTCGACGCTGAACTACAAGGACGGGCTGGCGATCACCGGCAAGAGCCCGGTGGTGCGCAAGTTCCCGATGGTGCCCGGCATCGACCTGGTCGGCGAAGTCGAAGCGAGCACGCACGCGGACTATCGCCCCGGCGACCAGGTCGTGCTCAACGGCTGGGGCGTCGGCGAAACGCATTGGGGCGGCCTCGCGCAGAAAGCCCGCGTCGACGGCGACTGGCTGGTGCCGCTGCCGTCCGCCTTTTCGCCGCAACAGGCGATGGCCATCGGCACGGCGGGCTACACCGCGATGCTGTGCGTGATGGCACTGGAGCGACACGGCGTGCGCCCGGACGACGGCGAGATCGTGGTGACCGGCGCGGCAGGCGGCGTGGGCAGCGTCGCCACGGCCATCCTCGCCAAGCTGGGATACCGCGTCGTCGCGGTGACCGGCCGCCCCGCCGATGCCGACTACCTGCGGCAACTCGGCGCCGCGGAGATCCTGGAGCGATCGCAATTCAGCGAGCCCGGCAAGCCGCTGGGCAAGGAACGCTGGGCCGGCGCGGTCGACGTGGCGGGTAGCCACGTGCTCGCCAACGTGTGTGCGACCACGCGGTATCGCGGCGTCGTGACGGCCTGCGGCCTGGCCGCCGGCCTGGATTTCCCCGCGACCGTCATGCCGTTCATCCTGCGCGGCGTCACGCTCGTCGGGATCGACAGCGTCATGTGCCCGCGCGCCGACCGCCTGGAAGCGTGGCGCCGGCTCGCATCCGACCTCGACGTCGAGAAGCTGGGCGCGATCAGTCACCAGGTCGGGCTGGGCGACGTCATCCCGCTTGCAGGAGAATTGATCAACGGCAAGGTTCGCGGCCGGATCGTGGTCGACGTCAACGCGTGACGCCGCTAACGACCACCCGCGCTGCTTTTTTCGGACGGCGGCTCGTGCCTCGAGTGCGCCCGTGCCACGTTATCCAGGAGACCTCATGACTGCCGCAAATACCGCCCCCATCAGCCGCTTTCCCGTGCCCGCGCTCGACGACTTGCCCGAGGACATTCGCGAGCGCATCACGACCGTCCAGGAAAAGTCGGGCTTCATCCCGAACGTGTTCCTGACGCTTGCGCATCGCCCGGACGAGTTTCGCGCGTTCATGGCTTATCACGACGCGCTGATGGACAAGCCGGGCAACCTGAGCAAGGCCGAACGGGAGATGATCGTCGTGGCCACCAGCAGCGTGAACCAGTGCCAGTACTGCGTGATCGCACACGGTGCGATCCTGCGCATTCGCGCGAAGGATCCGCTGATCGCCGACCAGGTTGCGACCAACTATCGCAAGGCCGACCTCACCGCCCGGCAGAAGGCGATGCTCGACTTCGCGATGAAGGTGTCGCAGGCCGCGCATCTGGTGGGAGAGGCCGACTTCGACGCACTCAAGTTGCATGGTTTCGTCGAGGAAGATGTGTGGGACATCATGGCGATCTCGGCGTTCTTCGGCATGTCCAACCGCATCGCGAACGTGACGAACATGCGGCCGAATGCTGAGTTCTATGCGATGGGGCGCTGAACGCATACCGAGCAGTCGTGCGGTCACGCGGAAGGGACACGGCGACGGCGACCGCGCCCGCATGACCGCCCTGTCGTTGACGGACGCGAGCGCAGGTGCCCACCGCGCTCGCCGTAGCGGCCGATGCCGCCGCCGTTCAGTCCGTCCCGCGCAGAAACACGCGAATCTCCTCCGCGAGCCAGTCACGCAACGCGCACACCTTCGGATCGTCCTGGCTGCCGATCCGGTAAATCAGGTCGTGCCCGCGCTCGGCCTGTAGCGCGTACTGCGGGAACGGAGCGACGAGACGTCCGGCCGCGATATCGTCCGCGACGATCACGCTGCGCCCCAGTGCAATGCCTTCGCCGCGCATCGCCGCCTCGATCGCGAGACTCCCGTGGCTGTACGCCGGCCCGCGATCGCTGCGCGCGCCGCGAATGCCGGCCAGCGCGAACCACTGCTCCCAGTTGGCCAGCATCCGGTCCTCGTGCAGCAACGTGCAGTCGACGATGCGCGCGACGGACGAAAGCCCGTCCATCTTCGCGCGATACGCAGGACTGCAGACGGGCGTCACCATCTCTTCGAGAATCCGCTCGGCGAGTACGCGCGGATAACGCCCGCTGCCGTAGCGAATCGCCACGTCGGCCTCGACTTCGTTCAGGTCGACGTGCGTGTCGGTCACGTCGAGATGGATGTCGAGTTCCGGATGAAGCGCCTTGAACCGATGCAGCCGCGGCGCGAGCCACTTGTTCGCGAACGACACGCTGGCGTTGATTTTCAGCCGCGCGACGCTATCGTGCGCACGCAGCCGTTCGGCCGCCTTCGTCAGGTCGCCCAGCGTGCGGCTCACGTCGAGCAGGAAGGCCGCACCGGCCTCGGTCAATACGATGCGCCGCGTCAGGCGCTGGAACAGCGCGACACCGAGATGGGTTTCGAGGTTCTTGATGTGCCGGCTGACGGCGCCATGCGTGACGTGCAATTCCTCGGCCGCCAACGTCATGCTCAACAGCCGGCCGGTCGCCTCGAAGGCGCGCAGCGTTTGCAGAGGGGGAAGCCGGTCGAACACGATGACGTTACGCGTGAGTTGTACTCACGCATTGTATGTCGATAAATGGTTTGTCAGCGCCCGCGGCGGCTCGCAATATCGAAGGCAGGCGCAGATCGATGGCCGTGGCGGCCGATGTCCCGATTGCGTCCGTGCACCGCTTTTCGGTCAAGCATCACAGCCGGAATCGCGGGTGCGCTTCATGCCTGAAGCCGCGACACCGGCGCGCGCTTCGTTCGGGGCACGTGTGTGCCGGGTCGTACCGCTCATCATGGATCATCTTCTTTTCAAGCTCGTCGCCACCCCGCTGCTGCTGGCCGCTGCCACCCTCGCCGCGCGCCGCTGGGGCGAAGCGATCGGCGGGCTGCTGGTCGGGTTGCCGCTCACGTCGGGGCCGGTTTCGGTATTTCTCGCGCTCGAGCACGGCCCCGCCTTCGCCGCCCATGCGACGGCCGGTTCGCTCGTCGCCACCGCCGGACAGGCGGCCTTTTGCATCGCGTATTGCCGGCTGGCGAAACGTGGCTGGCCCACCGCCCTGGCCGGCGCCGCCGCCGCGTTTTCCGTCGTCGCATTCCTGCTGAAGGCCAGCGCGTTACCGGAAACCGGCCTGTTCCTGATCGCGATCCTCGCGGTCGCCCTCGTGCTGAGCATCGTGCCCGCCATCCCGGTCAAGGCCGCGCGGCTCGATCCGCCGCGCTGGGATCTGCCGCTGCGCATGGCGCTGATCGCAGGCCTCGTGGTCGGCGTGACGATGATCGCGCCGTATGTCGGGCCGGAAACGAGCGGCGTACTGGCGTCGTTCCCGTTCATGGTGATCATCCTCGCGGTGTTCGCGCATCGCATGAGCAGCGCGGTGGCCGCGCAGCAACTGATGCGCGGGATGGCGACCGGACTGCTCGGCTTCGCCGCGTTCTTCCATGTATTGAGCCTGACGCTCACGCGGCTGGACCTGGTTCCCGCCTATGGTCTCGCGATCGTCTGTACGCTCGCGATCCAGGCCGTGTCGCTGTACCGGATGCACGTGCCGGTCGCCATGCCGACCGAATGAACCGACCGAGGCGACTTGTCGCGCCCGCCTATCGACTGCGATATACGACGCCCACACCCGGCTCCGGCGCCGCATCGGCCGCGTCGTCGAAACGCTCGCGCGCCTGCGCGATCGGCTGCTTGTTTTTCTCCGCCCACAGGACGAGCGCCATCACGGGCTCCAGCAGCGTTTCGCCGAGCGGCGTGAGCGCGTAGTCGACACGCGGCGGAATCGTCGGGAACACCGTCCGCGTGACCAGCCCGTCGCGCTCCAGCCCGCGCAACGTCAGCGTCAGCATGCGCTGCGAAATCCCGTCGATCTCGCGTTTCAGCTCGTTAAAGCGCCGTGAACCGTCGTTCAGCGTCGCGATGATGTAGAGGCTCCACTTGTCGCCGATCCGGTCGAGTATCTGGCGGGTCGCCTGGCAGTCGTTGTCGCTGGGTCGGGGCATGGTGGCAGGAACATCGATGTGACTGGGGCACAACCCTGTGCGTTCTTGTGGGGCCCGGGCGCGAACCCTAGCATTCCACATGCTTTTTGGTAACCAAGTTATCAATAGTTACCTGGTTCTCATCTTAGCCCCAAAGGAACGCTCATGAGCCGCATCCTGTTGATCACCTCCAGCCCCCGCAGCACCGACAGCCTGTCCACGCGCTTCGCGCACGACCTCGCGCGACAACTCGCGGCGCGCGACGCAACCGGCGCCGTCACCCTGCGCGACCTGTCCAACGATCCGCCGCCGCATATCGACGACGCTTACATCGTCGGCCGCACGCTGCCGCCGGAGGCGCGCAGCGCCGAACAGGCGCGGGCCGTCGAGCTGGCGCAATCGCTGGTCGACGAACTGCGCGCCGCCGACATCGTCGTGATCGGCTCCGCGATGACCAACTTCGGCCCGTCCACGCAGCTGCGCGCATGGTTCGACCGCGTGATCTGGCCGCAGGTCACGTTTCGTTATGACGAAAGCGGCGTCGCCGGCACGCTGGAAGGCAAGCAGGTGTACCTGGTCACCGCCAGCGGCGGCGTCTTTTCCGAAGGCCCGTATGCGCCCTTCGACTACCAGTCCGGCTATCTCAAGCATCTGCTCGGCTTCATCGGGATGACCGACATCCGCGAAGTGCGCGTGGAAGGCACCGTATTGGGTGCCGAGGCGGTGCAAGCGGCGCTCGCGAAGGCCGGGCGGGAATTGCAGGCGCTGGTGGAACAGGCCGGATGAGACAACGGCGGCGCCCGTCGATCGGATGAGCGCCGCAGGCCGATACCCGCGCGCAGGTGCACGCGCCGGTATCGGTCTGCCGCTCACGTTGCGCGGGCAGCGGTGTGAATGTCAGCGCTCACTCCAGACCCTTCAGCGCCTCCAGCCCGTCCGGCAGCTTCGCATCCGGAAACTGCGTCGACAGCGTCGTGTCGCGCCACCGCGCGGCCTCTTCCGCGCGCTGCTTCTCCGCCTGCTCGCACACGAACAACGCATCGCCGCCGAGCAGCAAACGCATCGGCACGTCTTCGCGACGCGACAGCTCGACGATCAGCGCCGCGATCCGCGCCGGATCGCCGACTTCATGGCCGCCATACGCGCCGAGCAGTTCAAGAATCTTCCCGACCGACGGCTGGTAGTCAGGCAGCAGGCCGTCGACGCCACGCTTGGCCTGCGCGGCCCAGTCGGTGCGCATCCCGCCCGGCTCGAGCGTGCAGACGCGCACACCGAACGGCGCGACTTCCTTCGCGAGCACGTCGCTGAACCCGCCGACCGCCCACTTCGCGGCCTGATACGCGGACAGGCCCGCCGTCGACGTGCGCCCGCCGACCGACGACACCTGGAAGATGTGTCCCGCACGCTGTGCGCGCATCGTCGGCAGCACCGCGCGCGTCAGGTTGATCACGCCGAACAGGTTCGTTTCGATCTGGTCGCGGAAATCGTCGGCGCCCATCTGCTCGAACGGCGCCGTATGGCCATAGCCCGCGTTGTTCACCAGCACGTCGACGCGGCCGAACGCGTCGCGCGCCGCGGCGACGGCCTGCGCCGCTGCCGCTTCATCGGTGACGTCGAGCGCGACCGGCAGCAACCGGTCGCCATGATGCTCGGCCAGATCGGCCAGCCGCGCGGGATCGCGCGCACCGGCCACCAACCGGTCGCCCGCCGCCAGCACGGCTTCCGAAATCGCTCGCCCCAGACCGCGCGCGGCCCCTGTTACCAGCCAGACTTTCGACATTTTCCCGCTCCTTGAACGTAGTGAAACCACAAAATGAATGATTACTCACTCATTAATAACGATGATGTATCGGTCGTTCGCGACCGCCATCACCCTGCCTGGAACCCGCTGTCCGTCATCGCTGCTGCGTGTGAACGCGAATCCGCACCGCCGCCTCGACGGCAGACGGCAACCCTTGCCTTACACCGCGTGCAACACGGCCCACAACGCGCGAAACCCGGCTTCGCGGTACGCATCGGCCCGCGCCGGATCGCGTGCGATCGACTCCATCGCCGTTTCCGCGATCGACGTAAACAGCGCCGCGCAGAACGCGTGTGCTTCGTCGGGTTTCAGCGCGCCCGACGCCGCGACCTGTTCGCGCAGCAGTGCATTGATTCCGCTGAAGCCTTCGGCGCCGGCCGCGCGATGCGCGTCGTCGATGCGACCGCTCACGCTGAGCTGCTGCAGCGCGCGCCGCCCGTCCGGATCCCCGACGCCCCACGACACATAGCCGTTCCACGCATGCCGCACGGCCTGCTCGACCGGCGCGTGTTCCGGAAACCCGGCCATCATCGCTTCGCGCATGCCGGCCTTCAGGCTCAGGTACAACGCGTTCAGCAGCGCGTCCTTGGTCTCGAAGTACGTGAACACCGTGCCTTCCGCCACACCGGCGAGCCGCGCGATACGCGCGGTCGTCGCCGTCGCACCGTCCTCGGCGAGCGCGCGTGCGGCCGCGGCGAGGATGGCTTCGTGTTTGTCGGGACTGCGCGGACGGGCCACGTTCGACTCCTTTAATGAGTGAGCGCTCAATCATAATGGGGCGATCATACGGAATGCAAGCGCTGTTACATCCGGGGGAACCCATACGCAATCCATCAAAACCGTGCACTATTAGCGTTTTCACGTACTGGTGCGTTCACGTATCGGCGCCCGGTGCCTCGACGTTCGTTTCACGTTCCCCGTTTCAAACCGCGAACCTCCCATGACGAATCAGCCTACCCAGACCGGAGCCGACCGCCCCGTCGACATGATCATCTTCGGCGGCGGCGGCGACCTGGCCGCCCGCAAGCTCTTGCCCGCGCTGTACATGGCGCACCTGCACTGCAATCTTCCGCCCGAGACGCGCATCATCGCGGTCGGCCGCCGCGACTGGGGCATCGACGGCTATCGCAAGTTCATGGACGAGCAGTCGCGCCCGTTCATCGACGAAAAGGCGTTCGATCCCGCGGCGTGGAGCCGTTTCCTCGACCTGTTCAAGTACGTGCTGATCGACGTGAACGCGCCGGACGACTATCTGCGGCTCGCGGAAGCGGCGCGCGGCGATGCGATCCGCGTGTTCTACCTGTCGACGTCGCCGGAGCTGTTCACCACCATCTGCGACAACCTGTCGGCCGCGCACCTCGTCGACAAGCACTCGCGCGTCGTCCTCGAAAAACCGCTCGGCCACGATCTCGCGTCAGCGAAGGCGATCAACGATGCGGTCGGCAAGCACTTCGAAGAATCGCAGATCTATCGGATCGACCACTATCTCGGCAAGGAAACCGTGCAGAACCTGATGGTGCTGCGCTTCGGCAACCCGATCTTCGGGCCGCTGTGGCAGGCGCCCAGCATCCGCAGCGTGCAGATCACGGTGGCGGAGTCGGTCGGGGTCGGCAGCCGCGCGGGCTTCTACGACCATACCGGCGCGCTGCGCGACATGGTGCAGAATCACCTGCTGCAACTGCTGTGCATCGTCGCGATGGAGCCGCCCGTGTCGCTCGACCCGGACGCGGTGCGCGACGAGAAGCTGAAGGTGCTGCGCTCGCTGCGGCCGATGGCGGTGGCCGACGTCGCGCGCGACACCGTGCGCGGCCAGTACACGGCCGGTGCGGTCGACGGCCAGCCGGTGAAGGGCTATCTCGAGGAAGACAACGTGCCGGCGGACAGCCGCGCGGAAACCTTCGTCGCACTGCGCGCGCACATCAACAACTGGCGCTGGGCGAACGTGCCGTTCTTCCTGCGCACCGGCAAGCGGCTGCAGCGCCGCCAGTCGGAAATCGTGATCGAGTTCGCGGACATGCCGTTCTCGATCATCCCGACCGGCCCGCGCCACTACAGCAACCGCCTCGTGATCCAGCTCCAGCCGGAAGAGTCGATCCAGTTGCAGATGCTCGCGAAGGAACCGGGCAGCGGGATGAACATGGTGCCCGTGAGCCTGAACCTCGACCTGCAGCAGGCCATTCCGGAGCGGCGCGCGGAAGCGTACGAGCGTCTGCTGATCGACGTGATCCGCGGCCGCCTCACGCACTTCATGCGCCGTGACGAACTCGAAGCCGCATGGTCGTGGGTCGAGCCGATCCTCGACGGCTGGAAGCAGCTCGGCGACCGGCCGCGCCTGTACACGGCGGGCACGTTCGGGCCCGCGGCTTCGTCGGCGCTGCTCGCGCGCGACGGGATGTCCTGGTCGGAAGAAGCGTAACCGCCGCACGACGGCGTGCCGTGGTACGGCACGCCGGAATGCACGTCAATGCGCACGGGGCGTGCCCCGCCCCGTCGCCCCTGCCGCTTACCGCGGCTCCATCCACGATGCAGCCTTGCGCCGCCCTGGCGCATCGTTGCCGCTGCCGCCCAGCGCCTCGATCAGGTAATCGACGAACGACGCGATCCGCGACGAGATCGCGGTATTGCGGTAGTACACCGCGTGGATCGGCTGCTCGACCTCGAGCGTCTGGCGCGCGAGCACCTGCACGAGCCGGCCCGCCTCGCGATCCTGCGCGGTCATGAAATCCGACAGGCACACGACGCCCGCGCCATCGAGCGCAAGCTGACGCAGCGTCTCGCCGCTCGACGACCGGATGCCCGGCTCGATGCGGCACGGCTCGCCGTCGGCGCCGAGGATCGGCCACACGTTCAGCGATTCGGGCTGCGTGAAGCCGAGCAGCGTGTGCTTGTCCAGCTCCTCCACCTTGCGCGGCTGGCCGTGCGCGGCAACATATGCGGGACTCGCGAAGATGCGTATCCGGCTGGTGCCGATGCGCCGGCTGTGCAGCGTCGAATCCTTCAGCCGGCCGATCCGGAAAGCGACGTCGGTGCGCCGCTCCAGCAGGTCGATGATGCCCTCGTTGCTGTTCAGCTCCAGCTCGACTTGCGGGAAGCGTTCGCGATAGCCGCGCACGAGCGGCACGATCACGTGCAGCATGAACGGCGTCGCCGCGTCCACGCGCAGCCGCCCCGACGGCATCTCGCGCCGCGCGAGCATCTGCTCTTCCGCCGTTTCGACCGATTCGATGATCGCGCGCGCGTCCTGCAGGAACGCGCGCCCTTCCTCGGTCAGTTCGAGCCGGCGCGTGGTCCGGCGCAGCAGCGTGGTCTTCAGCTTCTCCTCGAGCCGCCCGAGCGTGCGGCTCGTCGCCGACACCGTGAGGTCGAGCTGCTGCGCGGCCGCGGTGATCGAACCGGAATCGACCACGGCGGCAAAGGCCTGGAGTTCGTCGAGCGTAATCTTCATCGCCGCATTCTTGATCTCAAATCAAAACAATTTGGTTTATAGACCCGTTTTTCAGCAAAAGTAAAGGCGGCACACTAGGCGTCACTCGAACCCGATTCCGCTTCCGACGCCGGCCCGACCGACGCATCGAAGCCGTTCCCCCCTCCCAGGAGCACATGATGAGCAAGATTCCCGCATTCGGCCTCGGTACTTTCCGCCTGAAGGGCCAGGTCGTGATCGACTCGGTCCGCAACGGCCTCGAAGTCGGCTACCGCGCGATCGACACCGCGCAAATCTACGGCAACGAAGCCGAAGTCGGCGAAGCGATCGCCGCCTCCGGCGTGGCCCGCGAAGACCTGTTCGTCACGACCAAGATCTGGGTCGACAACTACGCGCCGGACAAGCTGGTGCCGAGCCTCGAGGAAAGCCTGCGCAAGCTGCGCACCGACCACGTCGACCTGACGCTGATCCACTGGCCGGCCCCCGACAACGGTGTCGCGCTCGACACATTCATGACCGCGCTCGCCGATGCGAAGGCGCAGGGCCTCACGCGCCAGATCGGCATCTCGAACTTCAACATCGCACTGACGAAGCAGGCGATCGCGGCCGTCGGCAAGGATGCGATCGCGACGAACCAGATCGAGCTGAGCCCGTACCTGCAGAACCGCAAGCTCGTCGAGTTCCTGAAAGCCGAAGGCATCCACGTCACGTCGTACATGACGCTCGCGTACGGCAAGGTGCTCGGCGATCCGGTGATCGGCGCGATTGCACAGCGTCACGACGCGACGCCCGCACAGGTCGCGCTCGCGTGGGCGTTGCAGCTCGGCTACTCGGTGATCCCGTCGTCGACGAAGCGCGAGAACCTCGCGAGCAACCTGCTCGCGCAGACGCTGCGCCTGACCGACGAAGACATGGCGCAGATCGCCGCGCTCGAACGCAACGGCCGCGAAGTCGACCCGGCCGGCCTCGCGCCGAAGTGGGACTGAACGCACCGCCCGCCACTCACATTTGATTCGCCGTGGCCCGCGGGCCGCGGCACCGACAGGACATCCCCATGACCCAGGACCCGCTTTTTCAACCGCTGCGATTCGGCGCGCTGACGCTGCCCAACCGCATCGTGATGCCGCCGATGACGCGCTCGCGCGCCAGCCAGCCCGGCGACGAAGCCAACGAACTGATGGCCGCGTATTACGCGCAGCGCGCGAGCGCGGGCCTGATCGTCAGCGAAGGCACCTATATCGCGCCGCTCGGCAAGGGCTACGCATGGACGCCCGGCATTCACACGCCGTCGCAGGTCGCCGGCTGGCGCAAGGTGACGGACGCCGTGCATGCCGCGCACGGCCGGATCTTCGCGCAGCTGTGGCACGTCGGCCGGCTGAGCCACACGAGCCTGCTCGGCGGACAACAACCCGTATCGTCGTCGCCGCTGCAGGCGAAAGGCGTGAACGTGTTCGTCGCCGGTGAAGACGGCAGCACGCCGGGTTTCGTGCAGGCGTCCGAGCCGCGCGCGCTGTCGATCGACGAGATCCGCGAGATCGTCGATCAATACCGCGCCGCCGCGCGCCACGCGATCGAGGCCGGCTTCGACGGCGTCGAGCTGCACGGCGCGAACGGCTATCTCGTGAACCAGTTCATCGACTCGAATGCGAACACGCGCACCGACGCGTACGGCGGCTCGCTGGAAAACCGGCTGCGCTTCCTGCGCGAAGTCACGCAGGCGCTGATCGAAGGCACGGGCGACGCGTCGCGCGTCGGCATCCGCCTCGCACCGCTGACGACGCTGAACGGCTGCGTCGACGACGATCCGGAAACGACCTACCTGGCAGCCGCGACGCTGCTCGGCGAACTCGGCGTCGGCTATCTGCACATCGCGGAAGCCGACTGGGACGACGCGCCGCTGATGCCGGTCGAATTCAAGCAGCAACTGCGCGCCGCGTACCCGGGCGTACTGATCTATGCCGGCGCGTACACGGCCGAGCGCGCGCGCGACGCGATCGCCGCCGGCTGGGCCGACCTCATCGCGTTCGGCCGCCCGTTCGTCATCTCGGACGAGCGTGCTGTCGGGAAAGAGTGTCTATATCGCGGTATCTCTAGCGGGACT
>NZ_JAAGPB010000129.1:0-19427 GCF_017104585.1 Burkholderia sp. Ac-20392 | reverse complement strand
AAAAAAAAAAGTCATCGGCGCGTACCTGAACTCGCTGCTGCTCTTCATCCGGTTGCGCAAGCCCGGCATCTACCACCCGTCGCCGTGTTGGCGTCCCTTCTTCATGCATCTGATCGGCGCGACGCTCGTGCTCGCACGCGACGAAGCGCAGTTCACGCTGCGCGTCGAGGCGCACGGCGCCTGAACGACACGCGAACCGTATCCCGGGCCGCTGGTTTGCACCGCGGCCCGTTTGCATAGTTGGAATCACGCACATCATGACCACCGACACCACTGGCCGCACCGGCAATCCCGCTGCGACCGCGAGCCCCGACCGGTTCCGCTACGGCTTCCTGAAGGGCAACCCGCAGCTCACGAAAAACGGCGAGCTGAAGCACCTGCTGTCGATCGAGGGCCTGCCGCGCTCGATCGTCAACCACATCCTCGATACGGCCGAGCAGTTCGTCAGCGTGACGGACCGTGAAGTGAAGAAGGTGCCGCTGCTGCGCGGCAAGTCCGTGTTCAACCTGTTCTTCGAGAACTCGACGCGCACGCGCACGACCTTCGAGATCGCCGCGACGCGCCTGTCGGCCGATGTGCTGAACCTGAACATCAACGCGTCGTCGACGAGCAAGGGCGAATCGCTGCTCGACACGATCAACAACCTGTCGGCGATGCATGCCGACCTGTTCGTCGTGCGTCACGCATCGAGCGGCGCACCGTACCTGATCGCCGAGCACTGCGCACCGCACGTGCACGTGATCAATGCCGGCGACGGCCGCCATGCGCACCCGACGCAGGGCCTGCTCGACATGTACACGATCCGTCACTACAAGCGCGACTTCACGAAGCTGCGCGTGGCGATCGTCGGCGACATCCTGCATTCGCGCGTCGCGCGCTCCGACATTCACGCGCTCACCACGCTCGGCGTGCCGGAAGTGCGCGCGATCGGGCCGCGCACGCTGCTGCCGGGCGGGCTCGAGCAGATGGGCGTGAAGGTGTTCCACAACCTCGACGAAGGGCTGAAGGGCGTCGACGTGATCATCATGCTGCGCCTGCAGAACGAGCGGATGAGCGGCGCGCTGCTGCCGTCGGCGCAGGAATACTTCAAGACCTGGGGCCTGACGCCCGAGCGCCTCGCGCTCGCCGCGCCCGACGCGATCGTGATGCACCCGGGCCCGATGAACCGCGGCGTCGAGATCGATTCGCAGGTCGCCGATGGCCCGCAGTCGGTGATCCTCAACCAGGTCACGTTCGGCATCGCCGTGCGGATGGCGGTGATGGGCATCGTCGCCGGCAACAGCGACTGAGCCCGCTTTCGCGCATCCTTATTCACGCAATCAACGCATTCACAGACAGCGCATGAAGATTCATATCAAAGGCGGCACGCTGATCGACCCGGTCGCCGGCACCGAGCAGCAGGCCGACGTATTCGTCGCGGACGGCACGATCGCCGCGCTCGGCACGGCGCCGGCCGGTTTCAACGCGGACAGGACGATCGACGCGGCGGGCCTGATCGTCGCGCCCGGCCTAGTCGACCTGTGCGCGCGACTGCGCGAGCCCGGCTACGAGCACAAGGCGACGCTCGCGTCCGAGATGGCCGCGGCCGTCGCGGGTGGCGTCACGACCCTCGTGTGCCCGCCGGATACCGACCCCGTGCTCGACGAGCCGGGCCTCGTCGAAATGCTCAAGTTCCGCGCGCGCAACCTGCACCAGGCGAACGTGCATCCGCTCGGCGCGCTGACGGTCGGCCTCAAGGGTGAAGTGATCACCGAGATGGTCGCGCTGACCGAGTCCGGCTGCGTCGGCTTCACTCATGCCAACGTGCCGGTGCGCGACACGCAGGTGTTGCTGCGTGCGCTGCAGTACGCGAGCACCTACGACTTCACCACGTGGCTGCGCCCGCAAGACGCATTCATCGGCCGCGGCGGTGTCGCCGCGAGCGGCGCGCTGGCGTCGCGGCTCGGGCTGTCCGGCGTGCCGGTCGCGGCCGAGACGATCGCGCTGCACACGATCTTCGAACTGATGCGCGTGACGGGCGCACGCGTGCACCTCGCGCGGCTGTCGTCGGCGGCCGGGCTGGCGCTCGTGCGCGAGGCAAAGGCCGAGGGGCTGCCCGTGACGTGCGACGTCGGCGTGAATCACTTGCATCTGATCGACGTCGACATCGGCTACTTCGATTCGCAGTTCCGGCTCGATCCGCCGCTGCGCAGCGAGCGCGATCGCGAAGCAATTCGCGTGGCGCTCGCCGACGGCACGATCGATGCGATCTGCTCCGACCACACGCCGGTCGACGACGACGAGAAGCTGCTGCCGTTCGGCGAAGCGACGCCGGGCGCGACGGGGCTCGAACTGCTGCTGTCGCTGACACTGAAGTGGGCCGACGAGACGCGTACGCCGCTTGCGCAGGCGCTGCGCCGCATCACGTCCGCACCGGCCGACGTGCTGAAGCTGCCGGCTGGCCGCCTCACCGAAGGCGGCGCGGCCGACCTGTGCGTGTTCGACCCGCGCGCGCACTGGCGCGTCGAGCCGCGTGCGCTGAAGAGCCAGGGCCACAACTCGCCGTTCCTCGGCTACGAACTGCCCGCCTGCGTGCGCACGACGCTCGTCGCCGGGCAGATCGCGTTCGAGCGCTCCTGAACCACGCCGGACCTTCGCCATGATTGCCCTTCGCAAGCTGCGTCTCGTTTTCCACCTGTTGCGCGGCATGGCGATCGTCGCGCTGCGTTTCTCGCACGTCACGCCCGCGCGGCGCGCCGAGATGACGCGCCGCTGGTCGCTCAAGCTGCTGAGGATCTGCGGAATGCGCCTCGTCGTCCACAACGACGGCGCGCGGCTCGACGCGAGTGCGCTCGTGGTCGGCAATCACGTGTCGTGGCTCGACATCTACACGGTCAACGCGTGGCGGCCGACGCCGTTCGTGTCGAAGGCCGAGGTGCGGCAGTGGCCGGTCGTCGGCTGGCTCGCCGAGAAGCTCGACACCGTGTTCCTGCAGCGCGAGAAGCGCACCGAGGCGATGCGGGTCATGCACGAGATGGCCGAGCGTCTGCGCAACGGCGGGCTGATGTGCGTGTTTCCGGAAGGGACCACGACCGACGGGCAGGAACTGCTGCCGTTCCACGCGAACCTGTTCCAGGCCGCGGTATCGGCCGGTTGCGCGGTGCAGCCGATCTGCCTGATGTACGAGGACGGGCAGCGGCGGCAGTCGGTCGCGCCGGCCTATACGGGCGAGCTGGCGCTCGGCAAGTCGCTCGACATGGTGTTGCGCGGCGGCCCGATCATCGCGCACCTGTACGTGTGTGAACCGATCGCGCCGGGTGGCGACCGGCGGGCGACGTCCGCCGCGGCGCGTGATGCGATCGCGGCTGCGCTCGCGACGCTGCAGGCAAAGGTCGACAAGCCGACGGCCGAGTCGCTTGCGGAACTGCAGAAGCATGCGTATCCGGCGACCGAGGTTGGTGCTGGCGCGGCAGGCGGCGACGCGGCCGATGCGCCCGTGCCGGGGCGCGAGGGTTGACGCGCTTCCCGGCGACGCCAATCAGCCTTTGATCACTCTCCGCCCGGCGCGCGGCACGCATCGCACTGCACCTGCGTGACCGTGCGCTGCGCCGGATCGGCCGTCAGCCGTACGGCCGACAACTGGTTCCCCCACACACATCCCGAATCGAGCGCGACGACGTTCTCGCGCACCATCAGGCCGAGCGCGGCCCAGTGCCCGAACACGACCGTCACGTCCTCCGTGCGACGCCCCGGTACGTCGAACCACGGCAGATAGCCGGGTGGCGCGCTGTCGGGGCCGCCATTTGCCTTGAATTCCATCGCACCGTCGGGCGTGCAGAAGCGCACGCGCGTGAACGCGTTGAAAGCGACGCGCATCCGGTCGCGTTTCTTCAGATCCGGGCTCCATTGATTCGGCTCGTTGCCGTACAGCTTCTGCAGCGTGTCGCGCCAGTCAGGCGCGCGCAGCGCGCGCTGGAGCTCGTCGGCGAGCTCCAGCACGAGCGTCGCATCCCACTGCGGCAGCACGCCCGCATGCACGAGCAGCATCCCGTTCTCCGCATGCACGAACGGCCGGTGGCGGACCCAGTCGAGCAGCGCGTCGGCGTCGGGTGCATCGAGGATCTCGCCGATGGTGTCGCCCGGGCGTTCGGTGCGCAGGCCGGCGGAGACCGCAAGCAGGTGCAGGTCGTGATTGCCGAGCACGACGGTCGCCTGCGGGCCGAGGTCGACGAGCGCACGCAGTGAGGCGAGGGAGTCCGGGCCGCGGTTGACGACGTCGCCGGCGATCCACAGCGGCGTGTCGGCGGGAGCTGAAAGCTTGTCGAGCAAGGACTGGAAAGCGGAATGACAGCCTTGGATGTCGCCGATGGCGATGGGGGTATGGGTCATGGGGCGACGTGGGTTACGTGTTTCGGCTGCGCGGGAAGATTAGTCCGGTTGGCATTTCTTTGCGCAATTTTATTTTCGAAAAAGTCCGTGGCATGGCATGAAATTTCATTGGCGGGACGGGTTCGGCGCGCTGTATCAAGTTGTTAGCGGCATGGCATTTGCGTGTTGCGGCTCCCTATAATTATGGTTCTCCCCAACAAAATTAGCATTTCATGACTTTGGAGGCCATGTCGACCGGTTAAAATTTGCGGTCTGACGTAGCGGTCACAAGTTACCGGTTACGAGCACTTGTGAATCTGATGCGGCGAGCGCCCCGAGGGTGTTCGCCGCGCATTACTAGAGGGAGCCTCATGATCCTGGTTACGGGCGGCGCGGGTTTTATCGGTGCCAATTTTGTACTCGACTGGCTGCGCGCATCCGACGAAGCCGTGCTCAACGTCGACAAGCTGACGTACGCAGGGAACCTGCGCACGCTGCAGTCGCTGGACGGGAATCCGAAGCATGTGTTTGCGCGCGTCGACATCTGCGATCGTGAAGCGCTCGACGCGCTGCTTGCAGAGCACAAGCCCCGTGCCGTGCTGCACTTCGCTGCGGAAAGCCACGTCGATCGCTCGATCCATGGCCCTGCGGATTTCGTGCAGACCAACGTTGTCGGCACGTTCACGCTGCTCGAAGCGACCCGTCAATACTGGAACGGCCTGAGCGAGACCGACAAGGCGGCGTTCCGCTTCCTGCACGTGTCGACCGACGAGGTGTTTGGTTCGCTGTCCGCAACCGATCCGCAATTCTCCGAAACGACGCCGTACGCGCCGAACAGCCCGTATTCGGCGACGAAGGCGGGTTCCGACCACCTGGTGCGTGCATATCACCATACGTACGGTCTGCCGGTGCTGACGACGAACTGTTCGAACAACTACGGTCCTTACCAGTTCCCCGAGAAGCTGATTCCGCTGATGATTGCGAACGCACTCGCGGGCAAGCCGCTGCCGGTGTATGGCGACGGTCAGAACGTGCGCGACTGGTTGTACGTCGGCGATCACTGCAGCGCGATTCGCGAAGTGCTCGCGCGCGGCGTGCCCGGCGAGACTTACAACGTCGGCGGCTGGAACGAGAAGAAGAACCTCGAGGTTGTGCATACGTTGTGCGATCTGCTCGACAAAGCCCGTCCGAAGGCTGCAGGCTCGTACCGCGACCAGATCACCTATGTGACGGATCGCCCCGGCCACGATCGCCGCTATGCGATCGATGCGCGCAAGCTTGAACGCGAGCTCGGCTGGAAGCCTGCGGAAACGTTCGAGACCGGTCTGGCGAAGACGGTCGACTGGTATCTCGACAACCAGGTCTGGGCCGATGAAGTTGCATCGGGCGAATACCGCAAGTGGGTCGAGACGAACTACGCGAAACGCACTTGAGGAGAGAAGCGATGGCACGTAAAGGCATCATTCTCGCCGGCGGGTCCGGCACGCGACTGTATCCGATCACGCACGTCGTATCGAAGCAGCTCCTGCCGGTGTACGACAAGCCGATGATCTACTATCCGCTGTCGACGCTGATGATCGCGGGCATTCGCGACGTCTTGATCATCTCGACGCCGCAGGACACGCCTCGCTTCGAGTCGATGCTCGGCGACGGCAGCCAGTGGGGGATGAACATCCAGTACGCGGTGCAGCCGTCACCCGACGGTCTCGCGCAGGCCTTCATCATCGGCAAGGAGTTCGTCGGCAACGACCCGTCGGCCTTGATCCTCGGCGACAACATCTTCTACGGGCACGACCTGGCGAAGCAGCTCGACCGTGCGCATGCGCAGGAAACCGGCGCGACCGTGTTTGCGTATCACGTGCACGACCCTGAGCGTTACGGCGTCGTCGAGTTCGACAAGTCGTTTCGCGCGCTGTCGATCGAGGAGAAGCCGGCCAAGCCGCGTTCGAACTACGCGGTGACCGGCTTGTACTTCTACGACAACCGCGTGTGCGACATCGCGGCCGACATCAAGCCGTCGCTGCGCGGTGAGCTGGAAATCACCGACGTCAACTCGCGATATCTCGCCGACGGCGCATTGAACGTCGAGATCATGGGCCGTGGCTACGCGTGGCTCGATACCGGCACGCATGATTCATTGATCGAGGCGGCGAGCTTCATCGCGACGCTGCAGAAGCGGCAAGGTCTCGTCGTCGCGTGCCCTGAGGAAATCGCCTATCGCCGCAAGTGGATCGACGCAGAACAAGTACAGAAGCTCGCGCAACCTCTGGCGAAGAACGCGTACGGGCAGTATCTCAAGAACCTTCTAACGGATCACGTCGTATGGCCATCCAAGTAACGGCAACGGCGTTGCCGGAAGTCAAGATCATCGAACCGAAGGTGTTCGGCGATGCACGCGGGTTCTTCTACGAAAGCTTCAACGCGCGCGAGTTTGCCGAGCAGGTCGAGCCGGGTGTCGAATTCGTGCAGGACAATCACTCGCGTTCGTCGAAGGGCGTGCTCCGCGGATTGCACTATCAGATCGAGCGCGCGCAGGGCAAGCTCGTGCGAGTCGTCGAAGGCGAGGTGTTCGATGTCGCGGTCGACATTCGCAAAGGATCGCCGAACTTCGGCAAATGGGTAGGCGTCGTACTGTCGAACGACAACCATCGTCAACTGTGGGTGCCGCCGGGTTTCGCGCACGGCTTTGTCGTGTTGTCGGATGCCGCGCAGTTTCTTTACAAGACGACCGATTACTGGTTTCCCGAACACGAGCGCTGCATCGTGTGGAACGATCCCGCGATCCGGATCGAATGGCCGATCGATTTCGAGCCGTTGCTGGCAGCCAAGGATGCGGCCGGCAAGCAACTGAACGAGGCCGACGTCTATGCTTGAGGCATCGATGAGCCGGAAGCCGACGATTCTCGTGACTGGCGCGAATGGTCAGGTAGGGTGGGAGCTGGTACGTGCGCTGCAACCCCTGGGCAAGGTGGTGGCTGCGACACGCAACGACGTCGACCTGGAGGATGCGGTGGCCGTGGGGCGCTTCGTCGAGACGGTGGCCCCGGATATCGTGGTCAATGCGGCTGCGTACACGGCAGTCGATCGTGCAGAGGACGAACCCGATGCCGCGTTTGCCGTGAACCGCGACGCGGTGCGTGCGATGGCGCGCGTTGCCGCGGCGCGCGGTGCATTGCTGATCCACTTCTCGACCGATTATGTATTCGACGGCAGCAAGCAGGCACCTTATTCGGAAAGCGACGACGTCAGTCCGTTGAACGTCTATGGCGCGAGCAAGCTGGCTGGCGAACAGGCTATTGCCGAAATAGGGGGCGACTGGCTTGTGTTCCGGACGTCGTGGGTCTACGCGTCGCGCGGGCAGAACTTCCTGCGCACGATGCTACGGCTCGGCGCCAGCCGCGAGACGTTGTCCGTCGTCAATGATCAACATGGCGCGCCGACAAGCGCGCGGACGATTGCGGATCTGACGGCGCATGCGATCACGAAATCCCTCGTGGAGCGGCGTGCCGGAACGTTCGAGTGCGGCGTCTACCACATGACGGCGTCCGGTACGACGACGTGGCATGCATTTGCCGAAGCGATCTTCAGCGGCGCGAGACGTGTGTCCCCCCAGTGCGGCCTCGCGATTCGGGAAGTGAACCCCATCCCCGCGGTAGAGTATCCGACGAAGACGCCACGTCCGACGTATTCGGTACTGGACAACACGCGTTTCGACGAGCGCTTCGGACTGTCTCGACCGCAATGGGAAGACGCGCTGACGCTCGTCCTTGACGAGTATTACGGCACCTGACGTCGCTCGGGATGACGGCGCGCAAGGCGGTGCGGCGCGCCCATTGGGAATCTTGTTTAGTTAGAGTTTGTCATGCGGGATAACATCCAAAATTCATTTCCCCTCTGGCGGCATCGCCGCCTGATCTATCAGATGACGCGCCGCGAGGTCGTTGGTCGGTATCGCGGGTCGGTGCTCGGGCTGTTGTGGTCGTTCTTCAACCCGTTGCTCCTGCTGGCCGTGTATACGTTCGTGTTCAGCGTCATCTTCAAGGCACGATGGAATACCGGATCCGATTCGAAGACCGAATTTGCCGTCGTGCTGTTCGTCGGGATGATCGTCTTTCAGGTTTTTTCCGAGACGATCAACCGCGCGCCGTCATTGATCATCAGTAACGCAAACTATGTGAAAAAAGTGGTGTTTCCGCTGGAGGTTCTTCCGGCGGTGGCCTTGCTCGTAGCCCTCTTCCATGCGGCGATCAGCTTTTGCGTGCTGTTGCTGGCGATGGTGGTGCTGGGGTTCAGCGTGCCGGTGACCGTATTCTATTTTCCGTTCGTGATATTGCCGTTCCTGCTGTTTACGCTCGGGTTGAGCTGGTTTCTCGCTTCGCTTGGTGTGTATATTCAAGACATTGGTCAGTCGATCGGCCTGGTGACGACGGTTTTGATGTTCCTGACCCCGGTGTTTTACCCGGTCAGTTCGCTGCCGGCCCACTACCAGCATATCGTTTCGTTGAACCCCGTCGCGTTCGTCATCGAGCAAAGCCGTAACGTCGTGATCTGGGGGACCGCGCCGAACTGGTTCGGCGTGTTGAAGATGCTGTTGGTGAGCGCCATAATCGCGGCCCTGGGGTACCAGTGGTTCAACCGTACCAGGAAAGGATTTGCCGATGTCCTCTAATCTTGCCGTCAGTGTAGAGAACCTGAGCAAGGTATTTCACATCTACGATAGCCCGCGGGCTCGACTGATGCAGATGCTGCTCGGTTCCCGGAAGCAGTTTTACCGGGAATTCTGGGCGTTGCGCGATATTTCGTTCGATATCGCGCCGGGCGAAACCGTCGGTATCGTGGGTCACAACGGATCGGGAAAGTCTACGCTCCTCCAGGTGATTTCAGGCACGCTGGCGCCGAGCGCCGGGCGCGTCGTGACGAACGGCAAGGTCGCAGCGCTGCTGGAGCTCGGTTCCGGGTTCAATCCGGAATTCACCGGCCGGGAAAACGTGATGCTGTACGGCCAGATCCTCGGAATGAGCCGAGAGGAGATCGAAGAGAAGTATCCGGCGATCGTCGAATTTTCGGAGATCGAGAACTTCATCGATCAGCCGCTGAAGACGTATTCGTCCGGGATGTATGTCCGGCTGGCTTTTTCCGTTGCGATTCACGTCAATCCGGACATTCTGATCGTCGACGAGGCGTTGTCCGTCGGCGACGCGATGTTCCAGGCGAAATGCATGGCCGTCATGAAGAAGCTGATGGACCGTGGCACGACGCTGCTGTTCGTCAGTCATGATCCGGGGGCGGTGAAGGCGCTTTGCGATCGTGCCATTCTTCTCGATCACGGCAACATGCTGGCGAGCGGTTCGACGGACGACGTCATCGAAGCGTATTACTCGTCTTACGTGCGCAAGCGGCAACGTGTCGTTTCCGATGAAGCGCAAGCCGTGGCGCAGCCGCTCGAACTGGACGCCGACCTCAGTACGGGCGCAGAGGAATTCCAGAAACGTGCCGGATTTCAGCGAATCCGAAATGGCCGTGCGACCTTCGTCAACGTGCAACTGATCGACGAACTGGACCGGGTGACGCGACAGGTTACTTACGGCGACACGGTGACGCTGCGAATGGTGGTGAGCGTGGAGGAGGATCTGTCGACGCTCTCGTTCGGTTACCACCTCCGGGACAAGAACGGCTTCGACATCGCCTACTCGGATACAGGGCTCGAACACGCCCATCTTTATGACGTGCATGCGGGAGAGGTGCACGTGGTCGACTGGACGTTCCGGATACCGTTGCGCGCGGGTGAGTACAGCATCAGCGCGGTGGCAGCGGTTCCGATCGATCTGAGCATCGGTCAGGTCGACACATGTGATCACGTTCCGATCGCCGTGCAGTTCAATGTGTCCCGCGGCACGCATTTGCCGCTGTATGGCGCAGTCCACCTCGACAATAAGGTGCATGCGCGCTTGCTGTCGAAGGCGGCAGCGTGATCGAGATGGTGGCGAGTTTAGCGTCGGCGGGCAAGCCTGACGGGATGGAGCGGAGAGCAGGATGAACCAGAAGCCGGACGTATTCGACAAGCCGATATATGTGACCAAGCCAATGCTGCCGCCGCTGAATGAATATTCGGCACAGCTGGCGGACATATGGGACAGCGCGTGGTTAACGAATGGCGGCCAGAAGCATGCGGCGCTCGAGGCCGCGCTGGCGGACAGGCTCGGCGCGCCGCACTTTTCGCTATTCAATAACGGGACGAGCGCGTTGCTGGTCGCGTGCCAGGCACTGCGGCTCGCGGGCGAGGTGATCACGACGCCGTTTACGTTTCCGGCAACGCCCCATGTGCTCCATTGGAACAACGTGACGCCGGTGTTCTGCGATATCGACGAGGAAACGCTCACGATCGATCCGGTGGCCGCCGAGGCGCTGATTACCTCGCGTACCACCGGCGTGCTCGGCGTGCATGTGTACGGCATGCCATGCGACGTGGCCGCATTCGACCGTATCCGCGAGAACTACGGGGTCAAGGTTCTCTACGATGCGGCTCATGCATTCGGTACGGAAATCGACGGCGTGCCGATCGCCTGTTTCGGTGACGCGACCATGTTCAGCTTTCACGCGACGAAGTTGTTTCATTCGGCGGAAGGCGGCGGTTTGGCGCTGGCGGACGTTGCACTGAAGAAGCGCGTCGATTTGCTGAAGAACTTCGGAATCTTGAATGAAACGGAAGTGATCATGCCTGGCATCAACGGCAAGATGAACGAGATTCAGGCTGCGCTCGGGCTCGTCAACTTGTCACACTACGGCGCGGAACACGACGCGCGACAGCGCGTTGCCCAGGTCTATCTCGATCGCCTCGAGGAGATTCCCGGGATCCGTTGCTTCCGGTTGCCCGTCGGCGTGAGCCACAGCATGCAGTACTTCATCGTTCGCGTGAATGCACGGACGTGCGGGGTGACGCGTGACGAACTCTACGAGCGACTGAAGCAGTTCAACGTATTCGCGCGCCGCTATTTTTATCCGCTTTGCAGCGAGCACAACTGCTATCGAGCGTTGCCCAGCGCCGATCCGGGGCGGCTCCCGGTCGCAACGCGCGTATCTCGCGAAGTTCTTGCATTGCCATTGTTCGGGGAGCTTGGCGAAGCAGGCGCACATCGCATTGTCGATATCATTAAATATATTTGTAATGGCAAGTAATCAATCGGGGAACGGCGGGCGACCACGTGTAAGCATTATCGTGACGTCCTATAACTATGCGAGGTTCATCGGTGAGACCATTAGGTCCGTCATCGACCAGACCCTCGACTCGTGGGAGTTGATCATCGTCGACGACTGTTCGACGGATGATTCGTGGAACGTCATCCAGACGTTTCAGGACCCGCGTATTCATGCTGTCCGCTTCGATAAGAACCGCGGTGCGTGCGCCGCATACAACTCCGCGCTGGGTCTCGCGCGCGGGGAGTTCATTGCGAGCCTGGATTCCGACGACGTATTCGCTGCGGACAAACTTGCCGTCCAGGTGGAGTTCCTGGATCGGCATCCGGAAGTCGATATCTGCGGCACGTATCTCGAAGAAATCGACGACGCGGGCAACACGGTGCCGAGCGAAAGCCGCATGTACGCGCCGTGGTTCAACAAGGAGCTGGATTTCAATTCGCCTGATTGCTGGATCTGGGAGAACCATCTTTGTCATTCAGGCGTGCTGATGAGAAAGTCGTTGCACGACCGTGTCGGCTCGTTTCGCGAAGAGCTGACGTATTCGCCCGACTGGAATTTCTGGCTGCGCGCGTTGGCGGATGGGGCGACCTTTCATGTGATTCCGCAGGAGCTCGTCCGATACAGGTCTCACGGAAGCAACATTACCCACCGGAACTTCGACGCCTTGATGTGGGAGTACGCGGATACCTCCGCGCGAACGCTGCATCCTTATCTGATGCGTGTGGGCCGCCCCGACCTGATCGCGAAAAACGTTCAGATCTTCGTCAAGCGGTTTTTCGAGGTCGACGGAGACTGGCGCCGATATCTGGAATTGATGGATCTGCTCGATTGGCGTAACGCGCATGGCGATCGCTTCGCGATTCCGTCGCATCTGTTCGACGATCCCGAGTTGACGGCACTGGTCGCGCGGCTTGCACGCGGGTGGTCTCCGCAAATGGTTGCAGGCACGGTGCCGCTGTCGCAGGAGCTCGCGGTAGAGCGCGCCGATCCCGAGCAGACGATTGCACTGCCCGCTGCGGATGCCTCGACGTTTTTGCTGCTTGTGCGTAACGAGCGGGATCAGGCGCGTCGCGACCTCGCGGATGCCGGAGAAGCGGTCCGTGCCGGTGCCGAGCGAGAGGCGCGGCTTGAAGCGGAACAAGCCGCACTCGAGGTCGAACAAATGAAATTGCAGGCGGAGATCGCTTCGCTTCGGACCGAGCTCGATCGTATCGGGGGGACGGTCTGGGGCAAGGCAGACAGGTTGTATCGGCGTCTCGGCGGACGGATTTGACTGGATTCGGGAAATCAAGGTACTGAACTATGCCGCGATACCAAAAATTTTTATTCTTTGCTCAACGGGTCTACCATCGTCTGCCGCTGCAGCAGCAGATGAAGTGGCGTATTCGCAGGGTGATCCTGCCGGTTTTGCTGTCTCTGCGGCAGGAGAGCCCATCGATCGGCCGGGCGCTGAAAGCGGCGTTCGTTCAGCCGCCGAAGCTTCGCGACGGTGCACGGGAACTGCGCTTGCAGAATCTGCTGCTTGGCCTAGCACGTCGTGGCGTGAAGAACGTGAGTCACATCATTGCCGTTCCGTTCATGGGAACAGGCGGTGCGGAGAACGTGGCGCTGAACTTCGCGCGGGCCGTGCGTGAACTGTACCCGCAACAACAGGTGTTGCTCGTCGTGGCCGACCGCTCGCACGTGGACGAACGTGTCGTTCAGGTCGACGGTGTGCACGTGGTGGTGCTCGGCGATTTTACGAACAACGATTCGTATGAGCAGAAACAGGGCCTTCTGTATGACCTGATTCTGGCGATCAAGCCTGCGGTGTTTCACAACATCAATAGCGAGGTCGGCTGGAACGTCATTATCGAGTCAGGCGAGCGACTCAAGCGGGTGGCCAAGCTTTTTGCATGCATCTTCGCATTCCAGTTTGCCGAGGATGGAAAAAGCAAGACCGGTTACGCCGCGTATTTCCTGCAGCCCGGTTTGCCGGCCTTGACGGCTCTGCTCTCCGACAATCAGCGCTTTGTGACCGACGCCCGTGTCGAGTACCAGCTCGGCGATCAGGGCGCGAAGCTGCATGCGATCTACAATCCGAGCCGGGCGTCCGGCGACAATTGGCGTGCCGCGGCGCTCGATCGCATCGCGCGCCGTGGTGTCGCGTTGTCGGGGAAGCGACCGGCGTTCTTGTGGGCCGGGCGACTCGACAAGGAGAAGCGTATCGATCTGCTGGTGGCGCTCGCCAAGGCGTGCCCGCAGTTCGATTTTCACGTGTATGGACAATCGGTCGTCGATTCGGGCGAGCTGTTGCCGAAGCTGCCCAATCTGCACCTGGAAGGTCCGTTCTCGACTCCGGCCGAGCTCGTCGCGGATCGCCTGTATACCGGCTTTATCTTCACGTCCAAGTGGGAAGGAATGCCGAACATTCTTCTCGAGATCGGCTCGCTCGGCGTGCCGATCGTGGCGCCCGCGGTTGGTGGCGTAGGCGAACTGATCACCGATGCCACGGGATACCTATTGCCCGAGAGTCCAACTGCAAACGACTATCGGGCCGCGATGGAGGCGATGATCGCGGATCCGGCCACGACGGACGTGCGTGCGCGCTCGCTCGTCGATTTGATCGACACGCGCCATACGTGGCCTCGATTCGTTGAGTGTGTTAGGGAGTTGGAAGGTTATGGAGTTTGACCGACAAAATATGGGGTCGAACGATTCGCGCGACCCGTCGTTGCCACTCGTGTCGGTGGTGATTCCGTGTTACAACCAGGCGCAGTACCTGATCGAGTCCGTGTCATCGGCGCTGGACGCGTACAGCGGGCCGCTGGAAGTCATCGTCGTCGATGACGGCAGCACCGCGGCAAGAACGGGTACGTATCTGCGTGCGGCGGAAGCGCTGTCGCCTGTCGTGCGCGTGATCTCACAAACCAATGCCGGCTTGTCAGGCGCGCGCAATACGGGCATTGCGGCTGCAAAAGGCGAGTTCATCCAGTTGCTCGATGCGGACGATCTGATCATTCCGCCGAAGCTCGACCTGCAGGTTGCTCATTTCCGGGTGGGGAACGCTCTGGACGTGTCGATTTCGAATTTCCTGCTCTGCGATGATTCGCGGACCGTATTTTCGAAGCATGACGAAGCCATTGCGCATTCCGCGCTGGATTTGCAGGACTTCCTCTACAAGTGGGAGCGCGGCTTCGCCGTTCCGATCCACTGCGCGCTGTTTCGGCGAGCGGCACTCCCGGACAATCCATTCGACACGTCGGCCCGAGCGAAGGAAGACTGGCTCTTCTGGTGCGGGCTTAGCGCGCGCGGCGCGCGCATGGCCTACGTCAATGCCCACAATGCGATCTACCGGCAGCATGCGCAGAGCATGCGCCGGTCGTATGTGAGGATGGGCAAGAGCTGGCTGCATGCTGCAGCGAAGATCGATGCGATGGTGTCGGCGCGCGAGCCCGCGTTCTTTGAATCCGCGGTCGACTGGTTCGAGAATTTTTATCGAAAGCATCCCGCCTACGTCGAGGAAATCGCACAGCTGCGTGGCCAGACGAGTGCGGGTGCGCCGGGCGTATCCAGTCAGCACGCTGAATCGGACGGGCAACACACGCAGAAGCTCGAGCGGCTGCACGCTGCGCTCGCCAAGATGCCTGCGGACGCACCGCTCGTCAGCGTCGTGATTCCTGCATACAACCATTTCGACTACATCGACGGCTGTCTGCTGTCCGTGATCGAGCAGAAGGGTGTTGCGATCGAGATCGTGTGCGTCGACGACTGTTCGCCGGACAAGCGCACGACGTCGCTGCTGGGCGCGCTGCAAGCGCGTCACCCGAATGTCCGGATCATCCTCAACGACGAGAACAAGGGTATTTCGAACACGCAGAACGAGGCGGTCCAGCATGCGAGGGGCGAATACATCGCGTTCGTCGATTGCGACGATGCACTGGTGCCTGGTGCGCTCGCGCACGTTGCACGGGTGCTGGCGGAGATGCCGGAATGCGATTATCTGTTCACCGACCGGTTCGATATCGACGAAAACGGCGACGAAGTTCGTCGTGCCGACTATGGCGGCTATCCGAATATTGCGTTCAAAGACGACGCGAGCATCAAGAGCGACCTGCTCGATGGCATGGTGGCGTCGCATCTCAAGGTGATTCGGCGCAGCACGTATCTGAAGGCCGGCGGATCCGACGACGCCTTCTCCGGCATTCAGGACTGGGAACTGGCCCTGAAGATCGCGGAGTTCGGTCGATTTCACTACCTGCACGAACCGCTCTATCGGCATCGCGTCCATACGCGATCCGTTACCTCGTCGGATAGTGTCGGTCAGTTCAGGAAGACCAATATCGTCCGGAGGCAGTTTACTACCCGTTGGTTGGCTGGCGGACGTGACCGTACCGGGCCGGTATTGCGTTTCTCCAGCGAGGCTGGGCAGATGCCGTCGGTCGACGAACTCAAAGAGGCGTGGCGCCAAGGCCGGCGATGCGAGATGCTGGTCGCGGCGAATGCACCCGTGCCCGTGCTTAACTTTATGCGGGAATTCAATTCCTACTTCGACCGGATCGAGTGGACGACCGCGGAAGCCTACGCAGGCCTGCTCGGCTATGTGCAACCCGGCGTGCTGGTTGTACACGCGCCGGAGCCGCGCAGCTGACGGCGCATGTGCGCGAGCGCGGGGCGGTTCCCGCGTTCGCGTCAGCTTAGGCTTGTCGCTTCATCAGTGGCGCCGCTGGGTTGCCGACAACGGTCACGCCCGGCGGCACGTCCTTGGTCACGACGGCACCCATGCCGATCACCGCGCCTTTGCCGATCGTCAGCGGTTTATCGGGCGTGCCCTGCTTCAGGACGGCACCCGTACCGATGTAGGCATCGTCCTCGATCACGATCCGGCCGTTGCACGCGACCCGTGGGGCGAACGTCACGAAATCGCCGACGATGCAGTCGTGAGCGACGTAGCTGTAGATGTTGCACTGGAAATGCCGGCCGATCCTGACGTCCGATGTGCACATCGAAAAATCGCAGAACACTGCGCCTTCGCCGACTTCGACGTTATCGAGCGACACATGCGTGCTGGCCGCCAGCGAGCCGAACGCGAGGTTTTCGCTTTCACAGCGCTGAACCAGAGTGCGCCGCGCCGCGGACGACCCGAGCGACACGACGACCGCGCGGTCGCGATGCGCGGGCGAGACAAGCGCGTCGAAGGAAATGACTTCGATACCGTTTTGCACGGTGCCGATTTCCGACGGCGTGTCGGACACGAATACGATGCCGGATGCCGAGCCTGTGCCGGTTCGGGCTTGATGCTGTCGTGCCAGCGGCAGGATCTCGCGCCCAAACCCGCCGCACCCGTAAATAGCGATTCGCTCCATCGTTCACTCCAATCTGCAGGGCAATCAGTCTAACGGTACGAGCGACGCGCGAGCAACTAAGGGATGTTGCCGGGGCGAAAGCGTGGCGGTGCCGCCCGGCGCATCCGCTATTTCGTTTTCACGGCGCGCGTGTCGCGGAACCGGCAGCGGCGCGCTCCCGATGCGCCGACGCGCGTGACATATCGGTCTGGGGTGCGATGGAAAGGCGGCTGGCGCGAAGGGACGGCCTTCGTGCCCGCGGCATGCCACGGCGACATTGCGCCCCATTTTTTCGTCGCTGGATGCCTGTGGCAGGCATGGTCGCGGCATAATTGCTACAAATGGCAATCCCGGTTGCACGGACGGGCATGCATCTGCACACTGTCGGATGCCCTCGGCGTCAATGGAAAACAACAGTCAGCACGTGACATCTCATTCGCAAGCATCCACTCCCTCACCGCATCCCGTCGACGAAACACTGTCGATTTCCATCGTGACGTACCACCCGGACGAGGCACTCCTCGCTCGGACGTTCTCCAGCCTCCGTGCGGCGTGCGCGCGTCTCCGGGCCGTGCGCGGCGGCGGTGTCATCAGCGTTTGCCTTGTCGACAACGGCGGCTTGCCGGATTTCACAGCCGATCTTGCTGCATTCGAGCAGGCTGGCATCTCCTGCAACGTGCTGTCCGGTCACGGCAACGTTGGCTACGGACGCGGGCACAACCTTGCGATCGAAGCGGCACGCAGCCGCTATCACCTGATCCTGAATCCCGATATCGACCTCGAGCCGGATGCGCTCGTGCACGCGCTCGACTTTCTCGACGCACATTCTGAAGCAGGTTTGCTATCGCCTCGCATCGGTGACGAATCGGGCCGGATCCAGTATTTGTGCCGTCGCTATCCGGCGCTGGTGGATCTTCTGGTCAGGGGATTCCTGCCCGCGGCCTTGCGCCCGCCGTTCGAGCGCCGGCTGGCAAGTTACGAGATGCGCGACCGTATCAACGAAACCGACGTCGTGTGGGATCCGCCTATCGTCAGCGGCTGTTTCATGCTGTTCCGCACCGAGGTGCTCGCGCGTCTGCAGGGCTTCGATCCACGCTATTTCCTCTACTTCGAGGACTACGACCTCAGCTTGCGGACCGGTGAGTGCGCACGCACGGTCTACCTGCCGCTGGCGCGCGTGATTCATCACGGCGGCGGCGCATCCCGCAAGGGTTCCGCGCACATCCGCATGTTCGCGGCGTCGGCGTTCAAGTTCTATAACCGCTTTGGCTGGAGGCTGTGGTGACCCGCATCGTCGTGACAGGCGCAAACGGCTTCGTCGGCCGTGCGGTCTGCCGGCTGGCGCTCGCGGCAGGACATACGGTCACGGCGCTGGTGCGCCGTCCCGGCGGATGCGTTGAAGGCGTTCGCGAGTGGGTGCATGACGCGCCGGATTTCACCGGGCTCGCGCACGCGTGGCCGGATGATCTGGAGGTCGATTGCGTGATCCACCTGGCTGCGCGTGTCCACGTGATGCGCGACGAGTCGCTCGATCCGGACGCCGCGTTCGAGGCGACTAACGTCGCAGGGACGCTGCGCGTTGCCGAAGCGGCGCATGCGCACGGCGCGCGGCGCTTCGTGTTCGCCAGCAGCATCAAGGCGATCGGCGAGGGCGATCGAGGTGTGCCGCTCGCGGAGGACGTCACCCCCGCGCCGCAGGATCCATACGGGCGTTCGAAACTGCGTGCGGAGCAGGCACTCGCGCAATTCGGGCGGCAGGCGGGCATCGACGTGGTCACCGTGCGTCCGCCGCTGGTTTACGGCCCCGGCGTGCGGGCCAATTTCCTGCGGATGATGGACGCCGTCGCACGAGGATTGCCGCTCCCGCTCGGCGCGATCGAGGCACGCCGCAGCCTCGTCTATGTCGATAACCTCGCTGACGCGCTGCTGCGGTGCGCAATCGATCCGCGGGCCGCGGGCGAGTGCTTTCATGTTGCCGACGACGACGCGCCGTCGGTGGCCGGGTTGCTGAGGCTGGTCGGCGACGCGCTCGGCAGGCCGGCACGGCTGTTCCCGGTACCGGCCGCGATGCTGCGCGCGCTCGGCAGGCTGACAGGCCGCAGTGCCGCCGTTGACCGCCTGACGGGCAGCCTGCAACTCGACGCCGGCCGCATGAAGCGCATGCTCGACTGGCGACCGCCCTATACGACGAGACAGGGCCTCGAGGCGACCGCCGCGTGGTATCGTTCGCGCGACAAACAGAAATAGACAATATGCATCCCGCGATTACCACGTGGCTCACGCTGGCCGGCGTAGCAATAGCCGCTGCCTTCGCCTCGACCCTTATCCTGCGGACGCTGCTCGCGACGGGGCTGGCCTGGCGCCTCGCGACCGATATTCCGAACGACCGTTCGCTGCATACACTGCCGACGCCGCGTGTCGGCGGCTGGGGCATCGTGCCGGTGTCCGTGATCGCGACGCTGTGGCTCGCGCCGTCGATGTGGCTGGTCGCCGTGGCCGCCGCGGGCCTCGCCGCGCTGTCGCAACTCGACGATCGGCGCGGGCTGCCCGCGCGGGTCA
>NZ_JAAGPB010000128.1:0-233 GCF_017104585.1 Burkholderia sp. Ac-20392 | reverse complement strand
AAAAAAAAAAAAAAAAAGAAAAAAAAAAAAAAAAAAAAACATACATAACACGTTCACCATGTTCAATACCTAGATAATCTGCTCTCGCACATCATCCTCGTCTAACATAGAGTTAACATCCATTGTTGTATGTCATCACGGTTCTGTCCTATTCACTTACCATCTATGCTCTTATAGTCGATATTATACCCTTGTCATCACGACACAGACACACACTGTTCTCTGTCTACCCT
>NZ_JAAGPB010000127.1:0-19598 GCF_017104585.1 Burkholderia sp. Ac-20392 | reverse complement strand
CCGAGCACCGAGCACCGAGCACCGAACACCGAACACCGAACACCGAACACCGAACACCGAACACCGAACACCGAACACCCAGCACCCAGCACCCAGCACCCAGCACCCAGCACCCAGCACCCAGCACCCAGCACCCAGCACCCAGCACCCAGCACCCAGCACCCAGCACCCAGCACCAAGCACCAAGCGCGGTGCGTGCCCGGCACCGCGCCACCGCGCCCCACATCCCGCCAAGCACTATCGCCCGGATTGAAAAAGCCTATTGGGGGATGCGAACGCGAGCGCCTAGATTGAAGGTCACGATGCGCGCGCCCGGCACACGCATCGTTCCCCACATACCTGATCGGCCCGGCTTGGCACGCGGCCGCGCCGACTCGAACGGAGGCGCAAATGGCTCAACTCAAGGGCAGCAAAACCGAAGAGAACCTGAAGGCCGCATTCGCGGGCGAATCGCAGGCGAACCGGCGTTATCTGTATTTCGCTTCGAAGGCTGACGTCGAAGGCCAGAACGACGTCGCCGCGCTGTTCCGCTCGACCGCCGAGGGCGAAACCGGCCATGCGCACGGCCATCTCGAATACCTGGAAGCCGTCGGCGATCCGGCGACGGGCTTGCCGTTCGGTTCATCGCGGCAGAATCTCGAATCGGCGATCGCCGGCGAAACGCACGAATACACCGACATGTATCCGGGCATGGCGAAGGCAGCGCGCGACGAGGGCTTCGACGAAATCGCGAACTGGTTCGAGACGCTCGCGAAGGCTGAACGCAGCCACGCGAACCGCTATACGAAGGCGCTGGACAGTCTCGTCGACTGACGGGCCGCCGCGGGCCGCACGGCAGGCCGTGCGACCGGCAAGCGGCCGGCTGTTCGTTCATCGCTGCCCGCATCGCGCGGGCGGCGCTGGCGCGCATGCGCGCCACGCTGGATGGAGCGCCCCATGCCCCACAAGGAAGGCAGTCTCGAAGCCCCGACCCGGCATCCGCTCGACTGGCAGTCCGACGCGTTCTACGACCAGGCCGCGATCGATGCGGAAATGACGCGCGTGTTCGACATCTGCGCCGGATGCCGGCGCTGCGTGTCGTTGTGCGGCGCGTTTCCGACGCTGTTCGATCTGGTCGACGACACGCCGATGGGCGATATCGAGGAGGTGCCGAAGGAAGCGTTCGGCAAGGTCGTCGACCAGTGCTACCTGTGCGACCTCTGCTACATGACGAAGTGTCCGTACGTGCCGCCGCATGCATGGAACGTCGACTTTCCACACCTGATGCTGCGCGGCAAGGCCGCGCGCTACAAGCGCGGCGAAGCGACGCTGCGCGACAAGGTGCTGTCGAACACCGACGCGCTCGGCCACTTCGCCGGCATTCCGATCGTCACGCAGGCGGTGAACGCGGTGAACTGCACGCCGCCCGCGCGCCATGCACTCGAGGCGACGCTCGGCGTCGATCGCAACGCCTGGCTGCCGGAATTCGCGCCGCGCAAGTTCCGGCGCACGGCGAGGCCCTCGGACGGCTTGCCGGTGCGCGACGGCGAACGCACGCCCGGCAAGGTCGCGATCTACGCAACCTGCTACGTGAATTTCAACGAGCCCGGCATCGGCCATGACCTGCTCGCGATCCTCGCGCACAACGACATCCCGTACGAGCTCGTCACGCGCGAAGCCTGCTGCGGGATGCCGCTGCTCGAGCAGGGCAATCTCGCCGGCGTGGCCGCGAAGAAGGACGTGAACCTGCCCGTGCTCGAACGCTATGCACGCGAAGGCTATGCGCTGATCGGCGCGATCCCGAGCTGCGTGCTGATGTACAAGAGCGAGCTGCCGCTGATGTTCCCCGGCGACGAAGCGGTGCGCGCGGTGGCCGAAGCATTCTGGGATCCGTTCGAATACGTGATCGCGCGGCATCGCGACGGACTGCTGAAGACCGATTTCAAGATGGGCCTCGGCACCGTGTCGTATCACGTGCCGTGCCACGCGCGCGTGCAGAACATCGGCCGCAAGACGGCCGACGCACTGTCGCTCGTGCCCGATACGCGCGTGAATGTCGTCGAGCGCTGCTCGGGCCATGCGGGCACGTTCGGCGTGAAGAAGGAGTTTCACGCGGACGCGATGCGGATCGGCGGGCCCGTGTTTAAGGCGATGGCCGAGCCGCAGCCGGATTTCGTGTCGTCGGACTGCGCGCTGGCCGGCCATCACATCGTGCAGGGCATCGACGACAAGGGGCTGCCGTCCGCGCCGCTCGCGCATCCGCTCACGCTGCTGCGCCGCGCGTACGGCATCTGAGCCGCCGCCGGCCGACCCACGAGGACCTCCCATGACGTTGACCCGCGACTCCCTGCTGACGCTTGAAGCGTACGCGAAGATCCGCAAGGCCGAACACGCGCGGCTCGTTGCGTACAAGCGCCGCCGCGCGGTGGCGCTCGGCAATCACCTGCGCTTCCTGTTCGAGGACGAAACGACGATCCGCTATCAGATCCAGGAGATGCTGCACATCGAGAAGATCTTCGACCAGGCCGGCATCGAAGGCGAGCTGGACGCGTATTTGCCGCTCGTGCCCGACGGCACGAACCTGAAGGCGACGATGCAGATCGAGTATGAGCACGAGATCGAGCGGCGTGCGGCGCTCGCGCGGCTGATCGGTGTCGAGGATCGCGTGTACCTGCAGGTCGACGGGCATGCGAACGTCTACGCGATCGCCGACGAGGATCTCGACCGCGACACCGCCGAGAAGACGTCGGCCGTGCACTTCGTGCGCTTCGAGCTCGATGCGCCGATGCGGGCGGCGCTCAAGAGCGGGGCGGCACTGTCGATCGGCTGCGATCACCCGGCCTACACGATGCCGCCGCAGCGCGTGGATGCGGACGTGACCGCCTCGCTGGCCGGCGATCTGCGCTGACGCGTCCGCTGCGCGTCCTGCCCACCGGTTTGCTTTTTCAGTTCCGACCCGAAACGGGATTTCCGTTCCCGATGCGGCGCGATCGCTCGCCTGCCGCCGCGAAGATGTAACAGGCGTCACGAGTTTGCGCGTGGCGAAAAATGTGCATCGCGCGTCACCGTGCTTTCATCACTCGCAGAGAAACAATAAAAAGATTGTGCACGGGGATAATTAAAATCGGCGGAATTTGAATGATTTACCGATTCGTGAATATCTTGTTACGCTTTTTTCCCTGATTTACCGATGTCGGGAAGCAATGCGCGGGATTGTTGCCGGCAAGGGTCGGAGCGGCCCGAAAATGCCCATAAAAAGGTATTCTTCATACGCTGCGGAGCCCCGCCAGGCGGGGCTTTGCAGCAGCGGGCATAAAGATCTCGCAAAAAAATTCAAGCGTAAATACATTACGCATCCATGGCAGGTTGTTTCAGTGCGTAACATTAAGTCATTGTCATATTGAGATAAACCCTAGGGATGGTATGCTTCGTGCACAAAAATTCCCACATTGGAGTGAGACCGTGATTTGTGCGTCATTGCCGGGAATGGCGGCACCGTGAAAGTGCGGTGCTGCACCGGCATGCACAACACCGGATAACCATAATGTGCAACCTGGCCGCCCCGCGACGCGATGTGTCGCGACGGCGCCGCCAATCGCAGCCCCGGCCTGGCTGCGTGGAGAGATCTACTATGTTCTTCGATGAGCTTAACGATGAAGAGTGGTTTCGTCTTTCAACGCTGATCGCCGATGAACCCATCCGGCTGAACCGTCGTGGGCGTCCACGAGCCGAACCGCGCGTCGTTGCCAACGCGGTGCTCTGGATCCTGACGACCGGTGAAGCCTGGTCGAAGCTGCCCGGTCGTTATCCGTCCGGGCCGACGTGCCGTCGCCGTTACGAGGAGTGGCTGGCATCCGGCACGCTGCTGCAGATGATCGACGTGCTGACCCAGTTCAGCGGGCGCACGTTCGCGTATATTCCGCCGCCGCCGGTGCCGGTCGTGCCCGCGCGTCGTGCCGAGCCCGTGCCCGACAACGATCGCTTGCGCGGCGTGTTCTGGCAAAACCCCGAATCGTGGCAATTGCCGGTCGCTCAGGCAAACGTTTGGGAGGGCGAGGGCGCGTCGTTGAGCGCGATGCCGGTCGACGAAGTGGTCGATCCGTCGGCCGTGTCGTTCGCGGTGCCCGGTGCGCCGTCGACCGAGCTGCGCCATGCGCATGCGTCGTCGGCGAGCTTCGCCGCGGCCGAACCGCAAGTCGACGGATATCGCGGCTATACGATCTGCGGCATCGCGCAGCCCGTGCAGAACCTGATGTATCGCGCGTGGGCCGAGATTTCGCAGGACGACCGGCGCGTCGAGCGCTCGGGCCTGATCGGCCCGCGCTTCACCGATGCGGAGGAAGCCGAACAGTTCGCGCTCGACTGGGCGCGCCAGTGGATCGATCGCCATGGCGCGAGCGACGAACCGGCGCGCGAGCCGCAAGGCGAGGTGCTGGCCGGCCTGTCCGCGCTCGCGCGTGCCGAGTCGGACATCCAGCGCTTCATCGCCGAGCGTCATGCGAGCGCGCTGTCCGAAAGCCGCAACGATCCGGTGCAGCCGGAGCGCCGCGAGTACGTGTACCGCGTCGGCTGATCGCCGGCCCGCCGAAACGCGCGGGCCGTCGTGTGCCACGACGCCCGCGCGGAAGTCCCGTCTTTCCATGCTTGCCTTGCCTGGGGCGCCGCTGTCGAAGCGGCGCCCCATGTGCACGTGCGTTACCGCCGGCCGTAGGTATCGTCGAAGCGGACGATGTCGTCCTCGCCGAGATACGCGCCCGACTGTACTTCGATCAGCTCGAGCGGCATCTTGCCCGGGTTCTCCAGGCGGTGCGACACGCCGAGCGGGATGTACGTCGATTCGTTTTCGGACAGCAGGAAGGTTTCGTCGCCGCGCGTGATGCGCGCGGTGCCGCGCACGACGATCCAGTGTTCGGCGCGGTGGTGGTGCATCTGCAGCGACAGTTGCGCGCCCGGCTTCACGACGATGCGCTTCACCTGGAAGCGCTCGCCCATGTCGACCGAGTCGTAGTGGCCCCACGGGCGATGCACCTTGCGGTGATCGGTCGCTTCCGCGCCGCGTTGCGCCTTGATGCGCCCGACGATTTTCTTCACGTCCTGCACGCGCGACTTGTCCGCGACGAGCACGGCGTCGGGCGTTTCGACGACGACGAGGTTCTGCGTGCCGACGCAGGCGACGAGCCGGCTTTCCGAATGCGCGAACGTCGATTCGGCGCCTTCGAACAACACATGGCCGCGGCCGACGTTGTCGGCCTCGTCCTTCGGCGAGATCTGCCAGATCGCGTCCCACGAGCCGACGTCCGACCAGCCCGCGTCGAGCGGCACGACGACGCTTTCGCACAGTTGCGGAAGGTTCGCGAGCGGCTCCATCACCGCGTAGTCGATCGAGTTCGACGGCGACGCGGCGAAGGCCTCGCGATCGATGCGGAAGAAATCGCCATCGGCCTTGCCCTGGGCGACGGCCTGTTCGCAGGCCGCGTAGATCGCCGGTTCGAGCTGGCGGATCGCCTTCAGCCAGACCGAGGCGCGCACGATGAAGATGCCGCTGTTCCACCAGTATTCGCCGGATGCAACGTACTGCTGAGCGAGTTCGAGATGCGGTTTCTCGACGAAACGGTCGAGGCGGCGCACGTCGAGTTTGCCCGTCGCGGCGTCGCCGAGCGGCGCGCCGACGCGGATGTAGCCGTAGCCGGTTTCCGCATGCTTGGGCACGATGCCCATCGTCGCGATCTTGCCGTGCATCGCGCAGTGCACGCCGGCCGCGACGGCTGCGTGGAAGCGCGGCAGGTCGGCGACCGCATGGTCGGCCGGCATCACGGTCATCACCGCATCGTTGCCGCCGGCGACCAGCCGCAACGCGGCGAGCGTCAGCGCCGGCGCGGTGTCGCGGCCGATCGGCTCGAGCATGATCGACGCCGATTTGCCGGTCAGGCGCAGCTGTTCGGCGGTGGTGAAGCGGTGATCCTCGCCGCATACGATCAGCACGTCGTCGTTCAGCGGATGATCGGCCGCCAGGCCGTCGAGGCGCAGCGCGGTCGACTGCAGCAGCGAATGTTCGCCGAGCAGGCCGATCAGCTGTTTCGGAAAACGTTCGCGCGACATCGGCCACAGGCGCGTGCCGGACCCGCCGGCGAGAATCACCGGTTGCACGGCGACCCGCGTGCCGGCGGCGGGGGTGACGGAAGAAGAATGGCGCGTTTCGGCAGCCACGGCCGGAGCATTCATGAGGACACTCTCCACGGTTGAAGTCAATGCCTGTCGTTGTAGCACGAAGTAAATCGACAATAAAACCGGGCCCATTGCCTGATATTCGCCAGGCATTCATCAGGAAGAATTTTCCTCGCTAGCATCCGATGCAAATAAAAAAGTAAAAAATAAATCGGTGAATCGGCTGGTCTTGACCGTCAGCAAAGGGTGAGCGGAAATCGTAAAGCTTCCGAAAAATTCCCGATTTCCGGGCATTTCGGGAAAACGTGCCGATTTAATTCAAAAACTTCGCGGCAAGAATTTCCGATTATTTTTCGAAATACTTGTGCGCTTGAGGAGGAATTTTCTTGTCGCTTCAATAGCGTCATGCAACGTTTGAATCGAATGTGCGGCACGGGTCGCACAAGGAGCTGTTCGGCAAACGCCTGTTCAAAGAGGAAGCAGACATGTTGAGCGTGCTGGCGAGAGTCATCGATATCGCGATGGTCGTGACGGGGGCGCTGATCGCCGCCGCGCTGCACGGTGGCAGCATCTGGCTCAACGACCTGCAGCGCACGATGATGCTGTTCGATTGCCTGCTCGTCGTCGTGTGCTTTCCCGCGTTCGGTATCTACCAGTCGTGGCGCGGCAAGCGTCTCGTCGGGCTGGTGGGGCGGGTTGCGTTCGCGTGGCTGGTGGTCGAGCTCGCGGGCATCCTGCTGAGCTTCAGCTTTCATCAGTCGGGCGACCTGTCGCGGCTGTGGCTGGGTTACTGGGCGCTCGCGACGATGGCGCTGCTGGTCGGTTCGAAGGCCTGCGTGCACGTCGTGCTGCGCCAACTGCGCCGCGGCGGCTACAACCTGAAGGCGGTCGCGATCGTCGGCGGGACGCCGGCGGCGCGGCGGCTGATCGCCCAGATGCGGGCGCGGCCGGAAGCCGGTTTCAACCCGGTGTGCGTGTACGACGAAAGCGAAGCGCCGGGCGAAGTCGCGCTCGACGACGTGCGCATCGAGCGACAGTTCGAATCGCTGGTTTGGCTGGTGCGCAGCCGCGCGATCAGCGAGCTGTGGCTCACGCTGCCGATCACGGAAGAACGCCGGATTCACCAGATCGTGACGGTGTTCCGCCACGACTTCGTGAATATCCGCTTCATCCCGGACGTGCGCACGCTGTCGTTCTTCAACCAGGAAGTGGTCGAGGTGCTCGGCGTGCCGGCGATCAACCTCGCGGCGTCGCCGATCACCGACGTGCGGATCCTGCCGAAGTTCGTGTTCGACCGGGCGTTTGCGCTGGTCGCGTTGACGGGCCTCGCACCGGTGATGCTGCTGATCGCGTGCCTGATCAAGCTGACGTCGCGCGGGCCGGTGTTCTTCCGCCAGAAGCGCAAGGGCATCGACGGGCACGAGTTCGAGATCTACAAGTTCCGCTCGATGAAGGTGCACCAGGAAGTGGCGGGGCAGGTCACGCAGGCGAAGAAGAACGATTCGCGCGTGACGCCGGTCGGCCGGTTCCTGCGCCGCACGAGCCTCGACGAGCTGCCGCAGTTCATCAACGTGCTGAAGGGCGAGATGTCGGTCGTCGGCCCGCGTCCGCATGCGCTCGCGCACGACGACATCTACAAGGATCTGGTCAAGGGCTACATGTTCCGCTACCGGATCAAGCCGGGCATCACCGGGTGGGCGCAGATCAACGGCTTTCGCGGCGAGACCGACCAGATCGAGAAGATGATGGGACGCGTGAAGCTCGATCTGTACTACATGCAGAACTGGTCGTTCTGGCTCGACATCAAGATCGTCGTGCTGACGCTCTGGAAAGGCTTCACCGGCAGCAACGCGTACTGAGCACCGAGATCGCGCCACGCAGGCATTCCGGTTTTACGAATTTCGAATCATTGGTCAAGAGGTCCGACACATCATGAATCTGACTATCATCGGCAGCGGTTACGTAGGTCTTGTCACCGGCGCGTGTCTCGCCGACATCGGGCACGACGTGTTCTGTCTCGACGTCGACCAGGCAAAGATCGACGTCCTGAACAACGGCGGCGTGCCGATCCACGAACCGGGCCTCAAGGAAGTGATCGCGCGCAACCGCTCGGCCGGCCGCCTGCGCTTCTCGACCGATATCGAGGCCGCGGTCGCGCACGGCGACGTGCAGTTCATCGCGGTCGGCACGCCGCCCGACGAGGACGGTTCGGCCGACCTGCAATACGTGCTCGCGGCCGCACGCAACATCGGCCGCTACATGACGGGCTTCAAGGTGATCGTCGACAAGTCGACGGTGCCGGTCGGTACGGCCGAGCGCGTGCGCGCGGCGGTGGCGGAAGAGCTCGCGAAGCGCGGCGGCGACCAGATGTTCTCGGTCGTGTCGAATCCGGAATTCCTGAAGGAAGGCGCGGCGGTGGACGATTTCACGCGGCCGGACCGCATCGTGATCGGCTGCGACGACGACGTGCCGGGCGAGCGTGCCCGCGAGCTGATGAAGAAGCTCTACGCGCCGTTCAACCGCAACCACGAACGCACGCTGTACATGGACGTGCGCTCGGCCGAATTCACGAAATACGCGGCGAACGCGATGCTCGCGACCCGCATCTCGTTCATGAACGAGCTGGCGAACCTCGCCGACCGCTTCGGCGCGGACATCGAGGCCGTGCGCCGCGGGATCGGCTCCGATCCGCGCATCGGCTATCACTTCCTGTACGCCGGCTGCGGCTACGGCGGCTCGTGCTTCCCGAAGGACGTCGAGGCGCTGATCCGCACGGCCGACGAGCACGGCCAGGCACTGCAGATCCTGAAGGCGGTGTCGTCGGTCAACGCCACGCAAAAGCGCGTGCTCGCCGAGAAGATCGTCGCGCGCTTCGGCGAGGACCTGACCGGCCGCACGTTCGCCATCTGGGGCCTCGCGTTCAAGCCGAATACCGACGACATGCGCGAAGCGCCGAGCCGCGAGCTGATCGCCGAGCTGCTGTCGCGCGGGGCGCGCATCGCCGCGTACGACCCGGTCGCGCAGCAGGAAGCGCGCCGCGTGATCGCGCTGGATCTCGCCGATCACCCGAGCTGGCTCGAGCGCCTGAGCTTCGTCGACGACGAGGCGCAGGCCGCCCGCGATGCCGACGCGCTCGTGATCGTCACCGAATGGAAGATCTTCAAGAGCCCCGACTTCGTCGCGCTCGGCCGCTTGTGGAAATCGCCGGTGATCTTCGACGGCCGCAACCTGTACGAGCCGGAGACGATGAGCGAGCAGGGCATCGAGTATCACCCGATCGGCCGGCCGGGCTCGCGCCAGGCCGTCGCCGCCCGTGTACCGGGCACCGCGCCCGCGAGCGCGTAACCCGTTTCCCGTCACTCGTAACGAGACGCCATGTTCCGGAACATCCTGATCGTCTGCCACGCGAACGTCTGCCGCAGCCCGGCAGCGGAAATGCTGTTCAAGTCGCACGCCGCGTCGCGCGGCGGCCCGCGCCCGACGTTCCACTCGGCGGGCGTGCATGCGAACGACGGCGACGGCATCGATCCGATGATGCGTCAGCTGCTCGCCGAGCGGGGCGTCGATGCGACGACCCATCGCTCGCGGCGGCTGTCGCGCCGGATCGTGCGCGACGCCGACCTGATTCTCGTCAGCGAGCGTGAACAGATCAAGGCCGTCGAATCGGTCGATCCGTTCGCGCGCGGCAAGGTCCACCTGCTCGGCAAGTGGGAAGGGGCCGAGATTGCCGATCCGCACGGCGGCCCCGAGGCCGATTACCGCGAGAGCTACTCACTGATCGAACGTCTGGTTCAAGGATGGCTACAGAAACTATGCTGAAACGCCCGATGCGCCCGGTGGCGCTTGCCGTCGCGCTGACGACTTTCCTGTCAGCCTGTGCAACCGCGCCCGGCAACTACCTCGACTCGTCGAACCTGAAGGACGAAGGCCGCCAGCAAGCGGCTGAAACCTATCCGGTTCATTACATCGACGCCAAAGTGGTGATGGACCAGCTGCAGAAAGCGCAGGTCGATCATCCGCTGCCGCCCGGACGTTATACCGATCCGTCGGAGTACGTGTACCGCGTCGGCCCGCAGGACATCCTCGGCGTCACCGTGTGGGACCACCCCGAGCTGACGACGCCGCAGGGCCAGTCGTTCTCGAGCGGCGGCAACACGACGCAGACGGTCGCGGGTGCGCTGCAGCAGCCGTATACGACCGCGCTGCCGGGCCAGGCCGATCCGTACGGCCAGACGGTGGCCGCCGACGGCACGATCTTCTTCCCGTTCGTCGGCCGCATCAAGGTGGCCGGCAAGACGGTCGCGCAGATCCGCGAGCAGATGGCCACCACGCTGTCGCGCTACGTGAAGAATCCGCAGCTCGACGTGCGCGTGCTGTCGTTCCGCAGCCAGAAGGTGCAGGTCACGGGCGAGGTGAAGCAGCCGGGTCCGCTCGCGGTGAGCGACGTGCCGCTGACGCTCGTCGACGCGATCTCGCGCTCGGGCGGCTCGACCAACGAGGCCGACCTGCAGCGCGTGCGCCTGACGCGCGACGGCAAGCTCTACACGCTCGACGCGAACGGCGTGCTCGATCGCGGCGAAGTGAAGCAGAACGTGATGCTGCAGCCGGGCGACATCGTCAACGTGCCGGACCGCAGCGACAGCCGCGTGTTCATCATGGGCGAGGTCAAGACGCCGGTCACGGTGCCGATGCTCAAGGGCAGGCTGACCATCGCCGACGCGCTGACCGCGGGCGGCGGCATCCTCGACACCGACGCGAACCCGCGCAAGATCTACGTGATGCGCGGGATGCGCGACAACCCGACGAAGCCTGAAGTGTTCCGTCTCGACATGACGCAACCGGATGCGCTGATGCTGTCGAGCCGCTTCCCGCTTCAACCGCTCGACGTCGTCTACGTCAGCACGGCCAGCTCGGTGCAGTTCAACCGTGTGCTGCAGCAGGTGCTGCCGACGATCCAGACGATCTTCTACATGCGGCAAATCACGCGCTGATAGCCCGCCGGGGCGGCGCCTCCGCCCCGGCACCACTCAAGCGGGAACGAATGGTGAACACGCAAGCGAAACACTCCTACGCGGATCTGTCCGCGAAAACCGAGGAAGAGGACGTCGTCCTCGGCCAGTTGCTCCAGGTGATCATGGACGACATCTGGCTGCTGCTCGGCATCGCGGTCACGGTCGTGGCGCTCGCCGGCCTCTACTGCTACATCGCGAAGCCGGTCTACCAGGCCGACGTGCACGTGCGGGTCGAGGGCAACGACAACACGTCGCAGGCGCTCACGCAGACGCAGACGGGCGCGATGATCAACAGCGGCCCGCAGCAGGCGCCGACCGATGCGGAAATCGAGATCATCAAGAGCCGCGGCGTGGTCGCGCCGGTGGTCGAGCAGTTCAAGCTGAACTTCTCGGTCGTGCCGAAGACGCTGCCGGTGATCGGCAGCCTCGCCGCGCGCATCGCGTCGCCGGGCGAACCGGCGCGGCCGTGGCTCGGCCTGAAGTCGTATGCCTGGGGCGGCGAAGTCGCCGACGTCGATTCGATCAACGTCGTGCCCGCGCTCGAAGGCAAGAAGCTGACGCTGACGGCCGGCCCGAACGGCACCTATTCGATCGTCGACCAGAACGGCATGCGGCTGCTGTCGGGCCATGTCGGCGAATCGGCGCAGGGCGGCGGCGTGACGCTGCTCGTGTCGAAGCTCGTCGCGCGCCCCGGCACGCAGTTCACGGTGGTCCGCTACAACGATCTCGACGCGATCAGCGGCTTCCAGACCGGCATCCAGGTGACCGAGCAGGGCAAGCAGACGGGCGTCGTGCAGATCTCGCTCGAAGGCAAGGACCCGGACCAGACCGCCGCGATCGCGAACGCGCTCGCCCAGTCGTACCTGAACCAACACGTGGTCGCGAAGCAGGCCGAAGCGACCAAGATGCTCGACTTCCTGAAGGGCGAGGAGCCGCGCCTGAAGGCCGACCTCGAACGCGCGGAAGCCGCGCTGACGCAGTACCAGCGCACGTCGGGCTCGATCAATGCGAGCGACGAGGCGAAGGTCTACCTCGAGGGCAGCGTGCAGTACGAGCAGCAGATCGCCGCGCAACGCCTGCAGCTTGCGTCGCTCGCGCAGCGCTTCACCGATTCGCACCCGATGGTGATCGCCGCGAAGCAGCAGCTCGCGGAGCTGCAGGGCGAGAAGGACAAGTTCAGCAACCGCTTCCGCAGCCTGCCGGCCACCGAAGTGAAGGCCGTCCAGTTGCAGCGTGACGCGAAGGTTGCCGAAGACATCTACGTGCTGCTGCTGAACCGCGTGCAGGAGCTGTCGGTGCAGAAGGCCGGCACGGGCGGCAACATCCACCTCATCGATTCGGCGCTGCGTCCGGGCGATCCGGTCAAGCCGAAGAAGGTGCTGATCCTGTCGGCCGCGGTGTTCCTCGGGCTGATCCTCGGCACGGGCGTCGTGTTCCTGCGCCGCAACATGTTCCAGGGCATCGAGGATCCCGACCGCATCGAGCGCGCGTTCAACCTGCCGCTGTACGGGCTGGTGCCGCAAAGCGCCGAGCAGGTGAAGCTCGACGCGCAGGCCGAGAAGGGCGGCAGCCGTGCGCGGCCGATTCTTGCGAGCCTGCGTCCGAAGGATCTCAGCGTCGAGAGCCTGCGCAGCCTGCGCACCGCGATGCAGTTCGCGATGATGGATGCGAAGAACCGCGTGATCGTGCTGACGGGCCCGACGCCCGGCATCGGCAAGAGCTTCCTGACGGTCAACCTCGCGGTGCTGCTCGCGCATTCGGGCAAGCGCGTGCTGCTGATCGACGCCGACATGCGCCGCGGCCTGCTCGATCGCTACTTCGGCCTCACGTCGCAGCCGGGCCTGTCCGAGCTGCTGAGCGACCAGTCGGCGCTCGAGGACGCGGTGCGCGAGACGCCGGTGCAGGGCCTGTCGTTCATCTCGGCCGGTACGCGCCCGCCGAACCCGTCGGAACTGCTGATGTCGACGCGCCTGCCGCAATACCTGGAAGGGCTCGGCAAGCGCTACGACGTCGTGCTGATCGATTCGCCGCCGGTGCTGGCGGTGACCGACGCAACCATCATCGGCCGCATGGCCGGCTCGACGTTCCTCGTGCTGCGCTCGGGCATGCATACCGAAGGCGAGATCGCCGACGCGATCAAGCGCCTGCGCACCGCGGGCGTCGATCTGGAAGGCGGGATCTTCAACGGCGTGCCGCCGAAGGCGCGCGGCTACGGCCGCGGCTATGCGGCCGTGCACGAATACCTGAGCGCCTGATCCGCATCGCACGTAACCGGGCGGGCAGCGTGTGTTGCCCGCCCGGCCGACAGGAGAACCAACGATGAAAATTTCCGTGCTCGTTCCGACCTATCGGCGTCCCGCCGACCTCGCGCGCTGCCTGCTGGCGCTGCAGCGGCAGCATCGGCTGCCCGACGAGGTGATCGTCGTCGCGCGCCCGGAGGATGACGCCACGCACGAACGGCTTGCCGATCCGGCGGTCGGCGGCGCGCTGCCGCTGCGCATCGTGCCGGTCGACGTGCCGGGCCAGGTCGCCGCGCTGAACAAGGGGCTCGACTCGGCGAACGGCGACATCGTCGCGATCACCGACGACGACGCGGCGCCGCATCCCGACTGGCTCGCGCGCGTCGAGTCGGTGTTCGAAGCCGATCCGCGCGTGGGCGCGGTCGGCGGGCGCGACTGGGTGCACGAGAAGGGCCGCGTGCTCGACGAATCGCGCGAGCTCGTCGGCCAGCTCACGCTGTCCGGCAAGATCGTCGGCAACCATCATCTCGGCGTCGGCGGCATGCGCGAAGTCGACATGCTGAAAGGCGCGAACATGAGCTACCGCCGCGCCGCGATCGAGCGGCTGCGCTTCGACACGCGGCTGCGCGGGGCCGGTGCGCAGGTGCACAACGACATGGGTTTCAGCATGCACGTGCAGCGCGACGGCTGGAAGCTCGTCTACGACCCGGCGATCGCGGTCGATCATTTTCCGGCCGAGCGCTTCGACGACGACCGGCGCGATGCCGCGTCGCTGAACGCGATCAGCAACGGCGCGTACAACCTGCACCTGATCCTGCGCGAGCATCTGCCGCCGGTCCGGCGCGAGATCGCGTGGTGGTGGTGGACGCTGGTCGGTACGCGCGTCTACCCGGGCCTCGCGCACGTGCTGCTGTCGCTGCATACGGCGAAGCGCGAGCGGATCCGCGAGCACTGGCGCGCGGTGCGCCGCGGCGCGCGCGACGCCCGCCGCGCGAACCTTGCCCCCCATCGTGCGGCGATGCCGCCGGTGACGTCTTGAACGCGCTGCGCGCGCAACGCCGCGCGGCCGAACCCGGAGGAGGGCTCGAATGACTGCAACCAAGGTCCACGTTCACCTGTTTTACGGCGCCGATCCGCGTACCTACCGGAAAGGCGAGAACATCGGCTGCCTGTACGGCTATCACCACGCCGAATCCGACGAATTCCGGCTGACCTATTCGCAGGACGGCGGCGAGAGCCGCGTCGCCAGCCTCGCGCGCCGCGCGCTGAAGGCGGCGCTCGGCTTCGACGTCGTGCATGCGTGGCGCAACCGTGCCGCGCTGCTGAACACCGACGTGATCTGGACGCACACGGAGCAGGAGCATCTTGCGGCCTCGCTGATCCTGAAGCTCGCCGGTGCACAGGGCAAGCGCCCGCTGCTGCTCGCGCAGAGCGTGTGGCTGTTCGACAAGTGGGGCAGCTTCGGCGGCCCGCGCCGCTGGCTGTACCGCAAGCTGATCGCGCGCGCCGACGCGCTGACCACGCTGGCCCGCGACAACGCCGACCTGTGCCGCCGTTATCTCGGGCGCGACGCCGAGTTCGTCTACTACGGGCTGAACACGCAGGATTTCCCGATCACCGAGCCGCAGCAATGGCAACCGAACCGGCCGTTGCGGATCGCGGCGATCGGCAACGACCGCGACCGCGACTGGCGCACGTTCCTCGCCGCGTTCGGCGGCGACGAGCGCTACGACGTGCGGCTCGCGACGCGCCGCCGCGTGCCGCGCGAGTGGCATGCGCCGAACGTGAAGATCGGCTCGGCATCGGGGCTCGCGAAGCAGCACGAGCTGTACGCGTGGGCCGACGTGATCGTCGTGCCGCTGCGGCCGAACTTCCATGCGTCGGGCATCACGGTGATGCTCGAAGCGGCCGCCGTCGGCAAGCCGATGATCGTGTCGGATGTCGGCGGGCTCAGCGACTACTTTCCGCACGATACGGCCGCCTATGTACCGGCGTTCGACGCACAGGCGATGCGTCAGGCCGCCGATCGCTTCGTCGCCGATCCGGTCGCCGCGCTGGGCTGCGCGCGGGCCGCCGCCGCGTGCCTGCGCGATCGTGACCTGACCACGCAGGCGTTCGCCGAGCAGCACGTGCGGATCACGCGCGACATGCTGCGCCGGCGCCGGACGCCGGCAGCCGCGGGCCTGGCGATGCCGCTCGCGGATTCGCGCCCGTCGTCGCGGTGAGAGCGGATCGATGAGTACGATTACCGCCGAACGCGCACCGTCGCGCAAACGCAACTGGCTTCCCGAGCCGAAGCACTGGGTCGGGCAGGCCGGGCTGTGGACGTTCACAGCCGCGCTGATCGCCATTCACCAGGGCAAGGTGCTGACGCTCGCGTTTCCGGTGCTGGCCATCGCGGTCGGCATCTGGCTGTATTTCAAGAGTCCGGCGCGCTATGTCGGCTTCATGTGGTGGGTCTGGTTCCTGAGCCCGGAAGTGCGGCGTCTCGCCGACTGGTCGAAGGGCGCGTTCACGCCGACGAGCCTGATCCAGGTCGCGCCGCTCGCGGTGACGATGATCGCCGGCCTCGGGCTGATCCGGCATTACCGCGTGCTCGCGCAGCGGCGCGGGATCCCGATCCTGCTGATGCTGTTCGGGCTCGCCTATGCGTACCTCGTCGGGATCGTGTCGAGCGGCGTGATGGCCGCGACCTACGATCTGGCGAACTGGGTGTATCCGGTGCTGATCGGCTTTCACATCATGGTCAACGCGCGCGACTACCCCGAGTACCGCGACGTGCTGTTGTCGACGTTCATGTGGGGCATGCTCGTGATGGGCGTGTACGGCGTCGTGCAGTACTTCGTGATGCCGCAGTGGGACGTGCTGTGGATGATCGGTTCCGACATGGGCTCGCAGGGCGAGCCGGTGCCGTACGGCGTGCGCGTGTTCAGCACGATGAACTCGTCGGGGCCGTTCGCGTTCGCGATGATGGGCGCGCTGGTGTTCGTGCTCGCGGCGCCGCAGAAGATCCGCTGGTTCGCCGGCGCGGCCGGCTTCGTATCGTTCGCGCTGTGTCTCGTGCGCTCGACGTGGGGCGGCTGGGTGATCGCGCTCGCGATCCAGCTCGCGCAGTCGAACAACCGTGTGCGGATGCGGATCCTGATCAGCGGTGTTGTGCTGGTCGGGCTGTGCGTGCCGCTGCTGACCGTCGGGCCGGTGGCCGATCGGCTCGGCGCGCGTCTGCAGTCGATCACGAACCTGAAGGACGACCGTAGCTACGACGACCGCAACAAGTTCTACGCCACCTTCGCGCAGACGGCGTTCACCGACGTCGCCGGCGAAGGGATGGGCGCGACGGGTGCATCCACGAAGCTGTCGAGCGACAGCGGCGAGCTCGGCAAGTACGGCAGCTTCGACAGCGGCGTGATGAACGTGCCGTTCGTGCTCGGCTGGCCCGGCACGCTGCTGTATCTCGCGGGCGTCGTGATGCTGTTCGGCCGCACGCTGCGCGCGGCGTTCAAGCTGCGCAAGGACAAATTCGTCGGCGCGTGCCTGAGCCTGTGCCTGTCGACCTTCGCGATGCTCGTGTTCACGAACTCGCTGATCGGCACGGGCGGCCTGCTGATGTTCACAGCCATTTTTTCGATTCTTTCCGCGGCGCACTGGCAAAAGGCACAACGCCTGCTGGCCGCCGCGCGTTTACGGGGAGGCGACCATTGAGAATCGCGATCGTCACGCACGTCGTGCGACATAACGACGGGCAGGGCCGCGTCAATTACGAAATCGCGCGCGCGGCGCTGGCCGAGAACTACGAGGTCACGCTGGTCGCGTCGCACGTCGCGCCCGAGCTGCTGGCCAACCCGCGCGTGCGCTGGGTGCCGGTGAAGGTCGGCGGCTTCTGGCCGTCGAACCTCGTCAAGCAGCAGGTGTTCGCGCTGAAGAGCGCGGCCTGGCTGCGCGCGCACCGCAGCGAATACGACGTGTTGCACGTGAACGGCTTCATTTCGTGGATCAAGGCCGACGTGAATACCGCGCACTTCGTGCATGGCGGCTGGTTCAAGAGTCCGTACTATCCGTTCGGGCCGACGAAGGGGCTGTGGTCGGCTTATCAGTACGTCTATACGCGCGTGAACACCACGCTCGAACGCTGGGCGTACAAGCGGTCGCGCGCGATCACGGCCGTCTCGCAGAAGGTGGCCGACGAGATCGCCGGGCTCGGCATCGACAGCCGCAAGATCAGCGTGATCTACAACGGCGTCGATGCCAGCGCGTTCGCGGGCGCACAGGCCGACCGCGCGGCGTTCAAGCTGCCGGACGATGCATTCCTGCTGCTGTTCGTCGGCGACCTGCGCACGCCGCGCAAGAACCTCGGCACCGTGCTGAAGGCGCTGACGAAGCTGCCGGCGAACGTGCATCTGGCGGTGGCCGGCTATCTTCCCGGCAGCCCGTATCCGGAGGAGGCGCGTGCGCTCGGCATCGATTCGCGCGTGCATTTCCTCGGTCTCGTGAAAAACATGCCGACGCTGATGCGCTCGGTCGACGCCTACGTGTTTCCGTCGCGCTACGAAGCGATGAGCCTGTCGCTGCTCGAGGCGATGGCGGCCGGGCTGCCGGTCGTCACCGCGCGCACGGCGGGCGGCGCGGAAATCATCACGCGCGAATGCGGGATCGTGCTGGAGGATCCGGACGATCCGGCGGCGCTCGCGCAGGCGATCGGCTCGCTCGCGGCGTCGCGCGACACCTGTCGCGCGATGGGCGAAGCCGCCCGCGAACTGATGACCCGTTTCGGCTGGGCGCACATGGGCGCCCAGTATGTCGCGCTCTACCGGCGCATCGGCCAACCCACGCAGCCGTCCGCTTTCGAGCGGGCCGAGCATGCAGTCACGCAGGAGCAAACGTGATGTCCCAATCTTCCCGGCCGATCAAATCGTTGCAAATCGGCATGCACTGGTTCCCCGAACGCGCGGGCGGCCTCGACCGGATGTACTACTCGCTCGTCGGCGCGCTGCCGGGCGCGGGCGTCGAGGTGCGCGGGCTCGTTGCCGGCTCGCCGAAGGTTGCCGACGACACGGACGGTGCGATCCAGGGCTTCGGCCCCGCATCGGAGTCGCTCGCGCGCCGGATGCTCGCCGCGCGGCGTGCGCTGCGCGAGGAGATCCGCAGCGAGCGGCCGGACGTGATCTCGTCGCACTTCGCGCTGTACACGTTCCCGGGCCTCGACGTCACGCGCGGGATTCCGCAGGTGTCGCACTTCCAGGGGCCGTGGGCCGACGAAAGCCAGGTCGAGGGCGCCGCGTCGCTCGGCCAGCGCGCGAAGCGCTATCTCGAACAGGCCGTCTATACGCGCTCGTCGCGGTTGATCGTGCTGTCGCAGGCGTTCGGCCAGATCCTGACGAACCGCTACGGGATCGATCCGTCGCGCGTGCGCGTGATTCCCGGCTGCGTCGATACCGCGCAGTTCGATACGCCGCTCACACCGGCCGAGGCAAGGCACAAGCTGCAACTGCCGCAGGACCGGCCGATCGTGCTGGCCGTGCGCCGGCTCGTGCGGCGCATGGGGCTGGAGGACCTGATCGATGCGATCGGCCTCCTCAAGCACCGTCACCCGGACGTGCTGCTGCTGATCGCCGGCAAGGGCAAGATCGGCGAGGAACTGCAGCAGCGCATCGACGAGGCCGGGCTGCAGGACAACGTGAAGCTGCTCGGCTTCGTGCCCGACAACCATCTCGCGGCGCTGTACCGTGCGGCGACCGTCAGCGTCGTGCCGACGGTCGCGCTCGAAGGCTTCGGGCTGATCACCGTCGAATCGCTCGCGTCCGGCACGCCCGTGCTGGTCACGCCGGTCGGCGGGCTGCCGGAGGCGGTTGCCGGGCTGTCCGACGATCTCGTGCTGCCGTCCACGGGCGCGGACGCGATCGCGGAAGGGCTCGGTGGTGCGCTGTCGGGCGCGATCACGCTGCCTGACGAGGCCGCATGCAAGCGCTATGCACGTGATCATTTCGACAACACGGTGATCGCGCGGCGCGTTGCCGGCGTGTACGAGGAGGCGATCCAGGCGGCAGGTTGAGCGCCCGCGGCGCGCAACCTGCGCGCCGAACCGACAGTCGAACCGGCACGCGTGCGTGGCCGGTTCGCGTACCGGCCGCCCGTAGAGGGCGGGCCGGCCTTCTCCATCCGATACGCGGCTCAGGCACGCGTCACGCGCGCCTGAGCGTCGCGA
>NZ_JAAGPB010000126.1:0-19687 GCF_017104585.1 Burkholderia sp. Ac-20392 | reverse complement strand
GTGAGCCGCGAGCGCCAGGCCGGCGAGCACGGCCGCCGTGGCCAGCGCGCGCAGCGTTTGCAGGCCGCCTGCATCGCGGCCGTCACATCGAACTCCTTCACTCACGGCGCGATGAACCCCGTCTTGTCGCAGGCGAGCGTCGTGCCCGACTGGTTGCACGACGCGAGCAGCTTGCCGGCAGCCGAATACGCGTGGAACACCCAGCCGGTCGCCGGGGCCGCGCGGCGTTCCATGATCAGGAAGCCGAAGCTGTTGTTGTGCGACAGCCGCTCGATCACGGCGCCCGGTGCGGGCGTCAGGCCGGCCGGGAACGGGTCGGGCAGCGCGACGTCGAGATTGTCGCCGCCGTTGCCGGACACGATCGTCGCCGGATGCCCGGACGAGAAGTTGATCGCCTGGAAGTCGTGCACGTGCCCGTGCAGCGCGACGTGCACGCCCGGCGGGTAGTACGCCTGCGCGTTGAGGCTCGACATCACCGACTGCAGTGCGAGGTTGCCCGGCGCGGGCGTGCTGCCGGCGATCGGCGCGAACGCGAGGATCGGATGATGGTTCGTGAAAATCGTCGTCGTCATGCCGGCTTTCGACGCGAGCGCGGCGACTGTCTGGAACTGCTTCTGGTAGATGCCGAATTGCGCGTCGGTCGTCTTCAGCGGCGTGCGGCCGACTTTCGCGGTGTCGAACACGATCACCTGCGAGCCGCCGCCGAGCGACACTGCATACGGTTCCGAATAGTTCGCGTTGTTGTCGTTGGCCGGATCGTCACACGAGCGCGCGGCCGAATACGGGCGCGGATCGAGGAAGCGGAACCAGCCCTGGCCCGCCCGCGCGCATTCCTCGTGGTTGCCGCGCACGACGACCCACGGCGCCTTCGCGAGCAGCGGGGCGGCCGGGCGGAACAGGTCGGCCTGCCACGTATCCCAGCCATAGCCCCACGGGCTGTCCTTGCAGCCGGCGATGTCCGGCGGGCACGCGTTCTCGCGATAGTGGTAGTCGCCGATGTGCATCACCAGATCGGGCGACAGCTTCGCGACGCTGGCCGCGATCGTGTCGAGCGGCCACACCGACGCGTCGTTGCACGCCTGCCAGGCGTTGTCGGCTTTCTTCATGCGGCAGCCGGTGTCGGCGATGATCGCGATGCGCTGCGGCTGCGCCTTCGGCAGGGGCAGCGTGCGGCCCGCGACGCTCGCCGCCTGCGCGCCGGCCGGCAGCGTCATCTCGCAGACGGACACCGGGAAGCTCGACGGCTTCGAATCGGACGGATCGCTGGCGGTCGGCCGCTGGGCGATGGTCGCGGCGCCCGTGCGCAGGGACATGCGCGACAGCTTGCCGTCGACGGTCAGTTGCGGGCACAGCGGATCGCTGGCCGAAGCGGGCGTGTAGTTCGTGATGACGCGCGCGATCGCCTGGTTCGACTCGCCGATCTCGACCCATGCGGCCTGGACGTTGACCGCCGCACTTGCCGGATCGGCCGGCGAATCGATGTGGTTCGAGCACGCGGACAGCGCGGCGAGGGCAACAAGGGGAGCGCAGCGCACGAGCAGCGCGCGCGTGAGGAGTCGTCGCATGGGAGGCACCGTAGGAAAGTCGTCAACGATACGCAACACGAATGTAAGAAATATGAAAAAAAAGGGGCGCGACGGGCGCTCGCATGCGGGCCGTGCATCGACATTGCGGCGGCGGGTCGCGGCCGGGGGCCTTGACCTCAAGCCGGCTTGAAGCAGCAAAGTGCGAGGCACGCTCAACGAACCAGAAGGGGAATCGAAGATGGAAACCAACCGGCCCAATGATGAACAATCCGCGTTATGGAACGGCCCGTCGGGGCGCGCCTGGGTCGATACGCAGGCGCCGATCGACCGGATGTTCGAACCGCTGGAGAAGTTGCTCGTGGATACAGTGGCCACGTCGCCCGCGCGCAGCGTGCTCGACGTCGGCTGCGGCACGGGCGCGGTCACGCTCGCGATCGCGCGGCGGCTCGGTGCGGACGTGCAATGCACGGGTATCGATATCTCGGCCCGGATGATCGACGCCGCGCAGGCGCGTGCCGAACGCAGCGGCGTTCCCGCCCGCTTCGTGTGCGCGGATGTGCAGACGCACGCGTTCGAGCCCGCGAGCGTCGACCTGATCGTGTCGCGCCTCGGCGTGATGTTTTTCGACGATCCGGTTCGTGCCTTTGCGAATCTGCGGCATGCAGCGCGGCCGAATGCGCAGATGCGGTTCGTCGCGTGGCGTGGCGCGGCCGACAATCCGTTCATGACGATCGCCGAGCAGGCCGCCGCGCCGTTGCTGCCGAACCTGCCCGCGCGGCGGCCTGGTGCGCCGGGGCAATTCGCGTTCGGCGACCGGCAGCGGATCGCGTCGGTGTTGTCGGACAGCGGCTGGGCGGACGTTGCGATCGAGCCGGTCGATCTGGCGTGTGCGCTGCCCGCGCCCGCGCTGGACGACTACATCACGCGGCTGGGCCCGGTCGGGCTGGCGTTGCTGCAGGTGGACGAGGCGACCCGGCGGCGCGTGGTCGACACGATGCGTGCCGCATTCGAGCCTTGCATCGACGGCGCGGAGGTGCGCTTCGACGCGGCATGCTGGCTCGTGACGGCGCGGGCGCGCTGAATTTTTGCGATCAATGTGCCGACATTGAACGGCAGTTTACTCAGTCCGCGGTGAACTTCTAGTGGAGGTTCGAAATTTCTTTATTTTTCGAATCGAGCTATTCAATGGTTTTGAAGTGGAGCATGTGGCATGCAAGGATTGTGATTCGCTGTTTATATTCCACTGCGGTAGCTTTGCAACTATCGTGCGGAGAAGATCGGCTTCATTTTTGAAGATGGGTGTTTGTGTATTTCTAATGCGAATCTCAGTTAGATCAAGTCTCGTTCTCATCAATCGAATCTCATCAAGCAAGAGCGTTCGATGCGGATCACGGGCGCGATTGAGGCGAGTTGTTACTCGATTGAATATGAAAATTCCCAGGATGAGTACAACAATCCCTTCAAGGCCGAGTACCATGTTGGCAATGCGATCCCAGCCAGTTTTGGAAGGGGACAGCGCGATCCAAAAGATTGGAATGGAAATGATAAACATTCCTGTCATCCCTATGAGATCCTTTAGCGTCTCTGATTTGATGGCTGATTGATTGATTTGATAATATCTAATCTTTCTCATGTCGCGAACGATTGCCGCTGCTTTTCGGCGAGAGCTGTTTGTATACCATCGCATGAGGACGCGGATGGCCTTCGGGGCATGGCGGATAGCAGAAAGTAGACCGGGAACTACAGCAATGAGAATTTTCAGGAGAACAATCGAGGTCATGAGGTAATTTGTTTATTGTTGTCGCTTAAGAGCGTAACCAAGGCCGGCTACGCACCAACGATTCTCCGGGGTGTTTGCCAAAAGAAAATCTATTGTTTGTGCCGCGCGCGCAGCATCAGCCACGCGCAACCGCCGGCGACCAAGGCGAGACCGAGCAGCACGGCTTCGACGCCGAGCGCAAACCCGGGCGGCATGTCCCCGGTGTCGGGCATCGGCGACAGGTTGATGCCCATCGCGATGGCGCCGCCGGCAAGCAGCGCCGCGCAGACGATCCAGTAGACCTTGCCGCGCGGCGCCGCGGCCCGGATTCGCCACAGCGCGATGCCGGCGCCGCCGAGGTAGAGCAGCGCGAGCGTGCCGAGCGCGATGACGTCGGACGCGCGGCTTTGCAGAAGCCCGGTCATCGTGCAGCTCCGTTGCGCATGGCGGGCCGCCACGGCGTACCAAAGGCGGGGATCATTCGGCCTCCGTCGCGTGCCCCGGCGCGCGGCTCAGCAGATGCGTGCGCTTGTCGGCCGCGAGCGACACATAGCGTTCGTACTGGCGCAGCACGTCGGCAATCACTTCGTCGCCGCGCAGGTATTCGACGTCATAGCCGAGTCGCCCATCCTCGAAGAACGTGACGATTCCGTACACGTGTGCCCGTTCCGCTTCCGGCTCGGCCGCCTCGCGCACCAGAAACGCAGCCGCGGATTTCACCGTCACGCGCACGCCGTACACGAAATCGCGGTGATCGGCGGTCGGCACGGTGAGCCGCACGGCATCGTCGCTGTCGCGCTGCACGTTCGCATCGACACCGCTCGCGCGCAGCTCGTCGGCGACCTTGCGCAACGCGGGCTCGACCGTCTCGGCGACGAACTGGCGCGCTTCGGCTTCGGTCGTCTGCCGCAGGATGTGGGTCAGGCGATGGCGCCAGTGCTGGCCGGTCCAGAAGCTCGTCGCGGGCGCGACGTCCTGCGAATAGTGCACGCGGTCGGCCGCGAGCCCGCGCCACAGCCCGTAGCAGAGTGCGATCATGATGATCGCGACCGGCAACGCGGCGATCAGCGTCATCGCCTGCAACGCGCCGAGCCCGCCCGCGACCAGCAGCACCGCGGCCGTCACGCCGAGCAGTGCGGCCCAGAACAGCCGTTGCCACACGGGCGAGTGCGCGTTGCCGCGCGTCGCGATCTGGTCGATCACGAATGCGCCCGAATCGGCGGACGTGACGAAGAACACCGCGATCAGCACGATCGCGACGATCGACAGCAGTTGCGGCATCGGCAGGAAATCAAAGAAGCGGAACAGCAGTGCGTCGACATTGGTGGCCGTCTGCGCGAGCGCGCCGGCCGCGCCGTGCGTATCGAGCCAGATCGCGCTATTGCCGAACACCGTCATCCACACGAGGTTGAACGCGGTCGGCACGAGCAGCACGCCGATCACGAACTGGCGAATCGTGCGGCCGCGCGAGATGCGCGCGATGAACATGCCGACGAACGGCGACCACGACACCCACCATGCCCAGTAGAGGATCGTCCAGCCGCCGAACCAGCCTTCCTCGCGCGGCGGTGCGTACGCATACGTGCGGAACGACAGGTCGATGAGGCTCGACAGGTACTGGCCGATGTTGTCGCCGAGCGCGCGCAGCAGGAAGGCCGTCGGGCCCGCGACGACCACGAACGCGAGCAGCAGGAACGCCAGCAGCAGGTTCAGCTCGGACAGCCGCCGCACGCCCTTGTCGAGGCCGGTTGCGGCCGATACGCCCGCGAGGATCACGACGACCGCGACGAGCCCGATGCGGAACACGTTGCTGCCGGTGTCCCAGCCGGCGACGGTATGCAGGCCTGCGCTCAGCTGCATCACGCCGTAGCCGAGCGTCGTGGCAATGCCGGCGACCGTGCCGACCAGCGCGAACGCGTCGACCGTGTGACCGATCCAGCCGTTGATGCGCTCGCGCAGCACCGGATACAGCCCCGAGCGCAGCGTCAGCGGCAGGTTGTAGCGGAAGCCGAAGTACGCGAGCACGAGCCCCATCAGCCCGTAGATCGCCCACGCATGAAAACCCCAGTGGAAGAACGTCATCAGCATCGCTTCGCGCGCGGCGGCGGGCGTGCCGGGGTCGACGGTCGGCGGTTTCAGGAAGTGCTGCATCGGCTCGCCGACGCCGAAATACATGAGGCCGATGCCCATGCCGGCTGCGAACAGCATGGCTGTCCACGATACGAAGCTGAATTCGGGTTCGGCGTCGTCGGGGCCGAGCCGGATGTTGCCGAAGTCGCTCGCGGCGATCAGCACGAGAAACACGAGGAAGCCGGTGACGGCGAGCACGTAGAACCAGTCGAAGCGCGCGATGACCCATTGCTGGCCGGCGGAGAACAGCGCGCCGGCTTCGCTCGGGCGCAACGCGCACACGACGAGCAGCGCACCGATGACCGCGAGCGCGGGCAGGACGACCTGCGGCTTGAATGTCGTGCGGGGCGAGGGACGGGAATCTGGCATGGCTGGCATCCAGTTGTGGGCGCAACGAGGCGCGACGCCGCCCGGCGCGTACGTCACGCGTCGGACCCTGATACGGCGTGCGTCGAGTGTACCGCGGTGTCAGGACTGCAAGAAGGGGGCATGCAGAAGGGAAAACCTGACGAATTGTAAGGTATTGAGGGGATCGAGAAAACCCGCGGGGTTCGCCAGGCGGGCTGGCAGGCCGCTGAAAACGCGGTGGCGGACGTGTATCGGGCGCCCGGACGACACGCGTGGAATGCGAGCAATGCGTGTCGTCCGGGGCAGGGGCAGCGCACTGAATGCGCTGCTGCGAGGGTTCAGAACGTGACGGCGATGCCGGCCATGCCGACGAACTGGCCGTGTGTCGTCGACGGTGTGAGCTGCTGCGAATCGCCGACGATCGGTGCCGCGTCGATCACGTGGCCGGCACCTTGCGCACCGAGCGTCTGCCCGCTCGAATGCGTGTACGCCTGCAGCGCATAGAGCGTCGTGCGCTTCGACAGGCTGTACGACTCCTTCAGCGAGTACTGCTGGTAGCGGGCCGCACTGTTGATGCCGTTCGCCTTCGACGCGAGCGTGTACGCGAACGCGCCGGCCACCGAGAACACCGGCGTGAAGCGGTACGCGGCGAGCGCGCCGTAGGTGTTGAACACGGCCGTGTCCGTGAACGCGGAGCCGTTGCCGGGCAGGTACTTCACGTTCGAGTAGTTGAGACCCATCGTCAGGTCGCCGAGCGTGTAGTTGCCGGCCGCCGCGATCTGCTCGACGGCCTTCGCGGTGAGGTAGCCCTGGTTCAGCACGGACACCGCGAAGCTGCCCGACGCGGCGGTTGCCGGATTCAGGAAGCCGGCCGACGAGCCCGAGCTGTTGATGCGCAGGTAGCCGGCCGCGACGCCGATCGGCCCGTTCGCATAACGCAGCGCGGCGCTGAACGTGTTGCCCTTGCCGGTCGCGCCGGCAATGCCGCCGAATGCGTACATCGCGCTCGCGGTCAGCCCGGCGAAGGTCGGCGACGTGTAGGTAACCGAATTGTTCACGCGGATCGTCGTGTCGAGGCCGTCGATGTCGCCAGGATGCGCGCCCGTGGCGCCGGTCAGCCAGCTGCTCGACGCGTACGGGCCGACGAACAGGAAGTAGGGCGTGTACTGGCGGCCGGCGGTCATCGTGCCGTAGTGATCGTTGCGCAGGCCGACGAACGCCTGGCGATTGAAGATCAGGCCGGCGGCGGATTGTGCGCCGTTGTTCAGGTTGAAGCCGGACTGCAGGTCGAAGATCGCATGCGTGCCGCCGCCGAGATCCTCGTCGCCGCGCAGCCCGAACTTCGACGCATACAGGTTGCCGTCGCGCATGTAGAGGTTCGAATGGCCCTGCTGGTTGTTCACGTACGCGAGCGAATCGTCGACGACGCCGTACAGCGTCACGCTGCTCTGCGCGTGGGCGGCGGTCGTGCCGAGCGACGCGGCCGATAAAATCAGGATTGCATAGCGGTTGACGGGTGCTTTCATTGACGATCTCCAGATCTCTTCATCTTTTCAAAGGGGCGGGAGGCTCGGTCGCCTCCTCTGTGGCGGGCGGCGGGCCGCGTGAACGGCCCGCCTTGCCCGGGTTATGCGGTTCAGCTGTCGAATCCGACGACGAGGCGGCGCCACGCGCCATCCTGCGCATCCTGCTCGACACGCGCGCCACGGACGGCGACCGGGCCTTGCAGCGACGCGGGCAACAGGATCTCGACGCGGTCGGCCGGGCGTGCCGGGCGGCCGTCCCAGCGCACCGATACGCCGAGCACGCCGGATGCCTCGCGGCCGGTCTCGATGCGCCACAGCCCGTATTCGCCGTCGCGCCATGCTTCCGTCTCGCCGTCGTCCTCGACGCATTCGCCGTATGCGACACCGTCCTCGACGCGCGGCGCAACGAGGAAGCCGCGCGTGTCGGCACGTGCGCCGAAATGCTGTTCCGCGACGTTCAGCGGCAGCACGCGGCCCTCGCGCAGCAGCATCACCGGCGTGTCGAGCGGCGCGGGCAGCGTCGCGCTCGTACCGCCGTCGAACGACTGCGCGCTAGCACAGCACATCCAGCGCGCACCCGACGGCAGGTAGACGGTGCGCTCCGTCAGGCCGGGATCGACGACCGGTGCGACGAGCAGCGCATCGCCGAGCATCATGTCGTCACATTCGTCGTAGCAGCGCGCATCGCCGGGGAAATCGGCGAAGGTCGGCCGCAGCACGGGCTCGTAGCGCGTCGTCGATAGCCACAGCAGGTGATAGAGGTAGGGCAGCAGCCGGTAGCGCTGCTTGATCAGCGATGCGATCTGCGCGGTGATCTCGGGGTACATCCACGGTTCGTTGACCGTGCCGTCGTCGTTCCACGAGTGGATGCTGAAGCGCGGCATGAAGATGCCGAACTGCACCCAGCGCAGCAGCAGTTCGGGCGACGGCGCGGGCCCGGAGAAGCCGCCGATGTCGTGACCGATGTTCGACACGCCCGACAGCGCGAGCCCGAGGCCCATCTTCAGGTTGTAGCGCAAGGTTTCCCACGACGTGTAGTTGTCGCCGGACCAGGTCTGTACATAGCGCTGCATGCCGGCGCCGCCGGAGCGCGACACGAGGAACGGCCGCTGCGCCGGCGCATGTGTGCGCTGCGCTTCACGCGACGCGCGCATCATCAGCATCGTCTGCAGCACCTTTGCCTCGCGCGCCGGAAACGGCTGGCCGAAGCCGTGCGCGATCGCATCGGGCGACCAGATCTCGTACTCGTTGTTGTCGTTCCAGGTCGATTCGATCCCGTATTCGAGCAGCGCCGACGTGACCTGCTCGCGCCACCAGCGATACGCGTCAGGCTGCGTGAAGTCGAGATACGCACCGACCTCGTCCCAGAACTGCACCCATGCGGGCTCGCCGGACGCCGAGCGGATCAGCAGCCCGCGCGTGGCCGCCTCTTCGAATGCGGGATGGTCGCGCAGCAGGCACGGCTTGATGTTCGCGCACAGGCGGATGCCGTGGTCGCGGTAATGCTTCACGAAGCCCTTCGCATCGGGAAACTTGTCGCGGTTCCAGTTGAACACGTAGCGCTTCGCGCCGATCGACGTATAGCCCGACGACAGGTGGAACGAATCGCACAGGATGTCGTGCGTGTCGCACTGCTCGACGAACTGGTTCATCTGCTGCTGCGCGTCCGGTGCATCGGTGTAGCTCATCGTCGAGCCCGAATAGCCGAGCCCCCATTTCGGCGTGCGCGCGGGGCGCCCTGTGAGCCACGTGAAGCGCCGCGCGGCCGCGAGCGGCGTGTCGGGCGATGCGATGAAGTAGTAGTCGAGATCGCCGTGCTCGGCGACGAAATAGCGGTACGGGCCGTGATAGTTGTCGAGTTCGCGGCCCATGTCGAACGAGCAGTCCGACAGCGTGTCGTAGAACAGCCCGAACCCCTGGCATGCGTCGGGCGACCACGTGATGTAGAACGGGATGTGCTTGTACAGCGGGTCGGTGTGCTTCGCGCTGTAGCCCATCGCGTCGATGTTGCGCATCTCGAAGCGCGCGCCGGTGCGGTCGAGGTCGCCCGCGCGTTCGCCGAGGCCGAACACCTTGTCGCCCCGCTCGCGGGCGACGTAGTGATACGCGCGATCGTCCCACCAGCCGAAGTTGTACGCCTGCGTCGCGCGGTCGGCGAGGGCGACGCGCCACGTGCCGTCCGCGTCGCGCATCGACCACGTGCAGTGGCCGCCTTGCAGGCGCACCGCGAGCCGGATCTGTGTGGTTTCGATGCACACGCCGTCGTCGTCTTCGATGAGGGTAAAGGAGGGCAGCGTGAAGCCGCTCAGGTCGAGGCGATCGCGTCCGTCGAGCGCCACGTCGTCGAGGCCCGGTGCGATCGACCACGTGCGCGGGTTGCGCGCCGTCGCGTCGGGCAGCACGCGCACCCGCACGATGTCGTCCTCGAGCACGAAGATCTCGAGGGTTGCGCCCGCCTCGGACGCGAGCAGCACACGGTTCGCGTGCTGGCCGGCGACGCGGAACACGGGCGGATGAAGAAGCGAAGTCATGAATGCGATTCCTGGTGAGAGCGAAGGTCAGGCGTGCCGGGCGAGCAGGCGTTCCTGCTTCGACTGCCCGCGGATCAGCACCGCGAGCAGCGTGACCCCGATGAGGTCGAACAGGCCGAGGCACGCGAACAGCGGCGCATAGCCGATCTTGTCGGCGAGCGCGCCGACCAGCAGCGAGAAACCGAGCCCGCCGATCCACGCGGCCATCCCGGCGAAGCCGCTCGCGGTGCCGACTTCCTCGGGATCGAACACGTCGGCCGACAGTGTGTTGACGAGTGCGGAGATCATCTGGTGCGCGAAGCCGCCGACGCAGAACAGCGCGATGGCCGTGTACGGCGACGCCACGAGCCCGATCATCGCGGGCCCGAGCATCAGCACCGAGCCGAGCGCGACGCCGGCAACGCGCGACCACACGAGCGGCAGCTTGAAGCGCTTCGCGAGATACGGCGACAGGTAGCCGCCCGCGATGCCGCCGAGGTCGGCCGCGAGAAACGGCATCCACGCGAAGATCGCGATCTGCTTGAGTTCCATGTGGCGCTCGGTCGCGAGATACAGCGGAATCCAGAAGCTGAAGGTCTGCCACGCGGGCTCGGCGAAGAAGCGCGGCAGCGCGATGGCCCAGAAGCGCCGTGCGGTGACGACGTCGCGGATGCGGCGCTTCGACACGGGCGGCATCGTCGCCTGGCCGTCGCGGATCAGCGCGCGCTCCTGCGGCGTGATGCGCGGATGGTCTGCCGGCGACCGGTATTGCGTGTACCAGAGCGCGGCCCATACGAAGCCGAGCGCGCCGGTGGCCATGAACGCGGCCTGCCAGCCGAACCGCATCGACAGGAACACGACGAGCGGCGGCGCGATCGCTGCGCCGAGCGACGTGCCCGCGTTGAAATAGCCGACGGCGACGGATTTCTCGCGATCGGGAAACCATTCGGCGACAGCCTTCATCCCGGACGGAATCGCGGCGGCTTCGAACAGGCCGAGAAAGCCGCGCAGGATGCCGAGCGACAGCCAGCCCGACGCGAACCCGTGCGCGACGCCGACCACCGACCACAGCATCGCGAACAGCGCGAACCCGAGCCGCAGCCCGATCAGGTCGACGACGAAGCCGCACACGGGCTGCATGATCGTGTAACCGATCTGGAACGCGCCGACGATGTACGAATACTGCTGCGTCGAGATCGCGAACACCTGCTTCAGCTCGGGGGCGAGCACCGCGAGGGAATTCCGTGCGAGGTAGTTGAGGATCGTGCCCAGACACACGAGCACGATGATCCACCAGCGCAACGCCTTGACTGTCTTCACTGCTGTCTCCTGTCGGGCAGGGCCGGCGCGTCGCGCCGGCCCGATCCATGACGACCATCCGTTCGGGATGGCCTGTTTTCACTTTATTCGTACGATGTCCGATCTTGATGGGCGCCATTTTTTCCGGTTTGAGTCGGAATAATGGTGTTCAAGTGAACATTTCGTCGTCTCTGAAGGCTAATGTTATCTGACGACTGATCATTTTCGAACATCCTATGTTCGAATTCGAATCCGGTCAACGTGAAATTGCATTCGAACGAACTTGCTCGGGGTTTTCCCCATGGACGAGTGGCGGCAGGGCGCGTGACGACGCGCGGCGATTAGGCGTCAAAGGCCCATGGGGCGGGGCTGTGCAGGCGATCGGGCAATCGAATGGCGCGGGATGGAGCGTGACAACCCTGGTGAAAATTTATTTCTTTTCGGGATCGGAGTTGTGTAAATTCATTTTCATCATCCTTGCAATAACCCTTCGCATGACGCCTCTCGTTCCGCACGACGCCAGTCAAGACGAACCCTCGATCGCCGAGCGGATCGCGTCGGCCATGCCGTTGATGACGCCGATCCACCGCCGCATGGGCGAGTTCGTGCTCGCGAATCCGTTCCGCGCGGCGACGATGCGGATCGACGAACTCGCGCAGGCCGTGAACGCGTCGATCGCGACTGCGAACCGCTTCGCGAAGGCGCTCGGTTTCGACGGCTATCCGGCGATGCGCGCGGCGCTGGTGCGCGGCTTCGAGGCGACACTCGGGCCGGTCGAGCGGCTGCGTTCCGCGCAGGAGCAGGAGCCCGGCGTACGTGGCGCCGTATGGATCGACGCGGTATTCGACCAGGCCGTCGCGAACATCGAGAACACGCGTGCGCAACTGGACGCAGCCGACGTCGAAGCCGCGGTCGAGGCGATCGTCGGCGCGCGTCGCGTGCTGATCCTCGGCGCGGGGTCGAGCGCGTTCCTCACCGGGCTGATGGAGCACGGGCTGTCCGTCTGTCATGACAACGTGCAGTCGCTCGCGCTGCTCGGCGGCCCGTCGCATGCGGCGCGGCGCCTGTATACGGCCGACTCGCGCGATCTCGTGATCGCGCTCGCGTTTCCGCGCTATGTGAAGGACACGATCGAACTCGCCCGCCGTGCGGCGGCGCGCGGTGCACGCGTGCTGGGGATCTCCGACGGCCCGCAATCGCCGCTTGCGCCGATCGCGTCGCTGAACCTGTACGTCAAGGCCGAACGTCGCTTCGCGGCCACGTCGGAAGCGGCCGTGCTCGCGATGATCGAGGCGCTGATCGACGCGGTTGCGCTGCGCACGCACCGGTCCGCGAAATCCGCGGCCGAGATGACCGAATTCCTGCTGCCGTGGCTCATGCAGCCGCAAGCGACGCCACCGGCCGCCAATCCTTCTACTCACCGTCCGAAAAAAACATGACTTCACCCGCGATCGTTGCGATTCACGGCGGCGCAGGCACGATCCTGCGCGATGCGATGGATTCCGACACCGAACGTCAGTACCGCGCCGAACTGACCGCCATTCTGACGGCCGCACAGCAGGTGCTGGCCGATGGCGGCAGCGCGCTCGACGCCGTCACCGTCGCGGTGCGGATGCTCGAGGATTGTCCGCTGTTCAACGCGGGGCGCGGCGCCGTCTATACGGCTGAAGGCAAGCACGAACTCGACGCGGCGGTGATGGACGGCGCGACGCTCGACGCCGGCGCGATCTGCTGTGCGACGCGCGTGCGCAATCCCGTGCTTGCCGCGCGGCGCGTGATGGAAGCCAGCGAGCACGTGCTGTTCGCCGGTGAGGGCGCCGATGCGTTTGCGGCCGCACAGGGGCTCGAACTCGCGGAGCCGGGTTACTTCCACACCGAGGCGCGTCACGCGCAGTGGGTCAAGGCGCGTGCAGCGGCGGGCCCGATGCTCGACCACGACGCGGCGACGTTCACGTTCGGCGCATCACCCTCGCAGCAGCAGCCGGCCGAGCCGCTCGATCCGGACCGCAAGCACGGCACGGTCGGTGCGGTCGCATGCGACCAGCATGGCCATATCGCGGCGGCGACGTCGACGGGCGGCATCACGAACAAGCAGCCGGGGCGTGTCGGCGATTCGCCGATCATCGGCGCGGGCTGCTATGCGGACGACGCAACCTGCGCGGTGTCGTCGACGGGCACGGGCGAGATGTTCATCCGGCTCGCGACCGCGCATGACGTGGCCGCGCAGATCGCGTATCGCGGCGCGTCGCTCGCCGACGCCGCGCACGACGTCGTGATGAACAAGCTGCCGCGCCTCGCGGGCCGCGGCGGGATCATCGCGGTCGACGCGCAGGGCAACGTCGCGATGCCGTTCAACACCGAAGGAATGTACCGCGGCTACGCGCGCGTCGGTGAAGCGCCGGTGGTCGGCATCTATCGCGACGACGACACGGCCTGATCCCGGACCGCACGAGGAGGAGACCCACGATGACTACGAGCCGTAACCCGTCCGGCCTGGTGCTGCCCGAGCAGCGCGTGGTGGCCGTCGACGACCTGTCGGTCACGTTCCGCCGCGAAGGCGCGACGTTCGACGCGGTGCGCAACGTGTCGTTTCACGTCGATCGCGGCGAGACGCTCGCGATCGTCGGCGAATCGGGCTCGGGCAAGTCGGTGACATCGCTCGCACTGATGCGGCTCGTCGAGCACGGCGGCGGCGCGATCACGAACGGCCGGATCGCGTTCCGCCGGCGCGGCGGCGCGCTCGTCGATCTTGCGCAGGCCAGCGGCGCGACGATGCGCGGCATTCGCGGCGCGGACATCGCGATGATCTTCCAGGAGCCGATGACGTCGCTGAACCCGGTATTCACGGTTGGCGACCAGATCAGCGAGGCGATCGCGCTGCATCAGTCGAAAAGCATGTCCGAAGCGCGCGCGGAAACGCTGCGGCTGCTCGAACTCGTGCGCATCCCGGAGGCGCGCCGCGTGTTCGCGCGCTATCCGCACCAGTTGTCGGGCGGGATGCGGCAACGCGTGATGATCGCGATGGCGCTGTCGTGCCGCCCCTCGCTGCTGATCGCCGACGAGCCGACGACCGCGCTCGACGTGACGATCCAGGCGCAGATCCTGCAACTCGTGCGCGGGCTGCAGGACGAGATGAACATGGGCGTGATCTTCATCACGCACGACATGGGCGTGGTGGCCGAAGTGGCCGACCGCGTGCTCGTGATGTATCGCGGCGAGAAGGTCGAGGAGGGTGAATCGGATCGCATCTTCGCGGCACCGGAGCATCGCTACACGCGTGCGCTGCTCGCGGCCGTGCCGAAGCTCGGCTCGATGCAGGGCACCGATGCGCCCGAGAAATTCCCGCTGCTGAAGGTGGAGGGCGCGAGCGCGGCGGCATCGGCGGCATCGCCCGCGCCCGCGGCGAACGATGAGGCGCAGCCGCCCGTCGATCAGTCCGCGTCGCCGATCCTGCGCGTAAGCGATCTCGTGACGCGCTTCCCGGTGAAGAGCGGCGTGTTCGACCGCGTGTCGCAATACGTGCATGCGGTGGAGCGCGTGAGCTTCGAACTGCGCGCGGGCGAGACGCTTGCGCTCGTCGGCGAATCGGGCTGCGGCAAGTCGACCACCGGCCGCTCGCTGCTGCGCCTCGTCGAATCGCAGAGCGGCTCGATCGAGTTCGACGGCCGCGACATCAGCGCGCTGAAGGGTTCGGACCTGCAGGCGCTGCGCCGGAACATCCAGTTCATCTTCCAGGATCCGTTCGCGTCGCTGAACCCGCGCCTGACCGTCGGCTTCTCGATCATGGAGCCGCTGCTCGTGCACGGCGTCGCGAGCGGCCGCGAAGCGCAGGCGCGCGTCGACTGGCTGCTCGACAAGGTCGGCCTGCCGCCGGAGGCCGCGCGCCGCTATCCGCACGAATTCTCGGGCGGCCAGCGCCAGCGGATCGCGATCGCGCGGGCGCTCGCGCTGAACCCGAAGGTCGTGATCGCCGACGAATCGGTGTCGGCGCTCGACGTGTCGGTACAGGCGCAGATCGTCAACCTGATGCTCGACCTGCAGCGCGAGCTCGGCGTCGCGTACCTGTTCATCTCGCACGACATGGCCGTGGTCGAGCGCATCAGCCATCGCGTCGCGGTGATGTATCTCGGCCAGATCGTCGAGATCGGCCCGCGCCGCGCGGTGTTCGAGGCGCCGCAGCACCCGTACACGAAGAAGCTGATGAGCGCGGTGCCGGTGGCCGACCCCGCGCGCCGGCACGCGCCGCGCCAGCTTGCGGCGGACGAAATACCGAGCCCGATCCGCGCGGTCGGCGACGAGCCGGTCGTCGCGCCGCTCGTCGCGGTCGGTCCCGATCATTACGTCGCGACGCATCGCGTCGGCGGCGCGTACTGATGAAATGCGCCGCTACGGCGATGCGCGAGCTTGCAGGAAGTCGAAACCGAAACGCCCGTGAGGCGTCACCGATTCACCGTTAGGAGCCCAGCAAAATGACCAAGCAGCATCCGTTCCCGATGTTTCGTCCGCGCGCGTGTTTCGTCGCGCTCGCCGGCGCGTTCGCGCTGTCGGCCGCGGTGCCCGCGTTCGCGCAGCAGACCGCGGTGATGGCGGTGGATTCGACGTTCACGACGATGGACCCGTACGACGCGAACGACACGGTGTCGCAGGCCGTCGTCAAGTCGTTCTACCAGGGGCTGTTCGGCTTCGACAAGGACATGAAGCTCGTCAACGTGCTGGCAACCAGTTACGACGCGAGCCCGGATGCGAAGGTCTACACGATCAAGCTGCGCCAGGGCGTGAAGTTCCACGACGGCACCGATTTCAACGCAGCGGCCGTGAAGGCGAACTTCGACCGCGTGACCGATCCCGCGAACCACCTGAAGCGCTACAACATGTTCCGCGTGATCGAGAAGACCGAAGTGGTCGATCCGTACACGGTGAAGATCACGCTGCGCGAGCCGTTCTCGGCGCTGATCAACACGCTCGCGCACCCGTCGGCCGTGATGATCTCGCCGGCCGCGCTGAAGAAGTGGGGCCGCGACATCGCGCTGCATCCGGTCGGCACGGGCCCGTTCGAGTTCGTCGAATGGAAGCAGACCGACGACCTGAAGGTGAAGAAGTTCGCCGGCTACTGGAAGAAGGGCTATCCGAAGATCGACGCGATCGACTGGAAGCCGGTGGTCGACAACAACACGCGTGCCGCGCTGATCAAGACGGGCGAAGCCGATTTCGCGTTCCGCATCCCGTTCGAGCAGGCAGCCGACCTGAAGGGCAACCCGAAGGTCGACGTCGTGGAGCGGCCGTCGATCGTGCAGCGCTACGTGTCGCTGAACATGCAGCAGAAGCCGTTCGACAACCCGAAGGTGCGCCAGGCGCTGAACTACGCGGTGAACAAGGAAGCGCTCGCGAAGGTCGCGTTCGCCGGCTTCGCGACGCCGTCCACCGGCGTGGTCCCGCAGGGTGTCGACTACGCGACCAAGCTGGGCCCGTGGCCGTACGACCCGGCGAAGGCGCGCGCGCTGCTGAAGGAAGCCGGCTATCCGAACGGCTTCGAGACGACGCTGTGGTCCGCCTATAACAACTCGACGTCGCAGAAGGCGATCCAGTTCGTGCAGCAGCAGCTCGCGCAGGTCGGCGTGAAGGTGCAGGTGCAGGCGCTGGAAGCCGGCGAGCGCGTCGCGAAGGTCGAGAGCGCGCCGGATCCGGCGAAGGCGCCGGTGCGGATGTACTACATCGGCTGGTCGTCGTCGACCGGCGAGGCGAACTGGGCGATCACGCCGCTGCTCGCCGGCGCGTCGGCGCCGCCGAAGCTGCTGAACACCGCGTACTACAAGAACGACGCGGTCGACGGCGATCTCTCGAAGGCACTGGAGACGGTCGACCGCGCGAAGAAGACCGACCTCTACGCCGATGCGCAGAAGCAGATCTGGACCGATGCACCGTGGATCTTCCTCGTGCAGGAGAAGATCGTCTATGCGCGCAGCAAGCGGCTGCAGGGCGCGTACGTGATGCCGGACGGCTCGTTCAACTTCGACGAAATCTCGCTGAAGTGACAGTAGTGATGACGGCGGCTCGTCCGCCACGCGGTGCCGGTGGCGCAAGCCGCCGGCACGCTGATTCGATCGGTGCCCCATGCTGAATTTTCTCGTCAAACGCCTGTTCGGCCTGCTGCCCACGCTCGCGATCGTCGCGGTGCTGGTGTTCCTGTTCGTCCACCTGCTGCCGGGTGACCCGGCGCGGCTCGCGGCCGGGCCCGAAGCCGACGATGCGACGGTCGCGCTCGTGCGTGCCGATCTCGGGCTCGACCGCCCGCTGCCCGCACAATTCGTGAATTTCTTCACAAAGATCGCGCACGGCGATTTCGGCATATCGACCCGCAGCAAGCGGCCGGTCTCGACCGAGATCGGCGAACGCTTCATGCCGACGCTGATGCTGACGCTCGTCAGCATGGTGTGGGCGACGGCGTTCGGGATGGCGATCGGGATCGCGTCGGCGGTGTGGCGCAACCGCTGGCCGGACCGTCTCGGCATGACGCTCGCGGTGTCGGGCATCTCGTTTCCCGCGTTCGCGCTCGGCATGCTGCTGATGGAAATCTTCTCGGTGAAGCTCGGCTGGCTGCCGGTGGTGCCGGACGGCTCGTGGAAGAGCTACGTGCTGCCGTCGCTGACGCTCGGCGCCGCGGTCGCGGCCGTGATGGCACGCTTCACGCGCGCGTCGTTCGTCGAGGTGCTGAACGAGGATTTCGTGCGCACCGCACGGGCGAAGGGCGTGCGCGAGCCGATGGTGGTGCTCAAGCACTGCCTGCGCAACGCGATGATCCCGGTCGTCACGATGATGGGGCTGCAGTTCGGCTTCCTGCTCGGCGGCTCGATCGTCGTCGAGGTGGTGTTCAACTGGCCGGGGCTCGGGCGCCTGCTCGTCGATGCGGTGACGATGCGCGACTACCCCGTGATCCAGGCGATCGTGTTGCTGTTTTCGCTCGAGTTCATCCTGATCAACCTGACCGTCGACGTGCTGTACGCGGTCATCAACCCGACCATCCGGTTCAAGTGAGGCGCGCATGAACGCGACAGTCCAGACCGCGGCGCCGGCCGCACCCGCCGCGATTCGCACGCCGTGGCGCGAATTCTGGCGCAAGTTCCGCAAGCAGACCGTCGCGCTCGTCGCGGGCGGCTTCGTGCTGGCGCTTGTCGTGCTGGCGTTCGTCGGCCCGCACATCGTGCCGTTCGATCCGGAGAACTATTTCGACTACGACGCGCTGAATGCGGGGCCGTCGGCCGTGCACTGGTTCGGCGTCGATTCGCTCGGCCGCGACATCTTCAGCCGGATCATCGCGGGCACGCGCATCTCGCTCGCGGCCGGCTTCTTCTCGGTCGCGCTCGGTGCGGTGATCGGCACGTTCTTCGGGTTGCTCGCCGGCTACTACGAAGGCTGGTGGGACCGCATCACGATGCGCGTGGCCGACGTGCTGTTCGCGTTTCCGGGCATCCTGCTCGCGATCGGCGTGGTCGCGATCCTCGGCAACGGGATGATCAACGTGATCTGCGCGGTCGCGATCTTCAGCATCCCGGCGTTCGCGCGGCTGGTGCGCGGCAACACGCTGATGCTCAAGCACATGACCTATGTCGAGGCCGCGCGCAGCATCGGCGCGTCGGACTGGACGATCATCATGCGGCACATCCTGCCGGGCACCGTGTCGTCGGTCGTCGTCTACTTCACGATGCGGATCGGCACGTCGATCATTACGGCCGCGAGCCTGTCGTTCCTCGGGCTCGGCGCGCAGCCGCCGACGCCGGAGTGGGGCGCGATGCTCAACGAGGCGCGCGCGGACATGGTGACGGCGCCGCACATCGCGATCTTCCCGAGCCTTGCGATCTTCCTGACCGTGCTCGCGTTCAACCTGCTCGGCGACGGGCTGCGCGACGCGCTCGATCCTAAGCTGGAGCGCCGCTGATGCGCCATTCACCGATGTGGACGGCGACGCTGCCGGCCGGGCCGCGCGGCACGATCGCCGACGTGCCGGGCGTGACGGTCGGCCATTGCACGCTCGATGCGGGCAACGTGCAGACGGGCGTGACCGTCGTGAAGCCGCATCCGGGCGACGTGTACCGCAGCAAGGTGCCGGCGGGCGCTGCCGTGATCAACGGGTTCGGCAAGAGCGTCGGGCTCGTGCAGGTCGACGAGCTCGGCACGCTCGATACGCCGATCGCGCTGACCAATACGTTCGGCGTCGGCGCGGTCGCACAGGCGCAGATTCGCGCGGCGGTCGCGGCGAATCCGCAAATCGGCCGCGACTGGTCGACCGTCAACCCGCTCGTGTTCGAGTGCAACGACGGCTATCTGAACGATATCCAGGCGTTCGCGGTCACGGCCGCGCATTACGACGACGCGTGCCGCGCGGCATCGCGTGACGTCGCACGCGGCGCGGTGGGCGCCGGGCGCGGGATGGCGAGCTTCGATCTGAAGGGCGGGATCGGCTCCGCGTCGCGCGTCGCCGTCGCGGCTGGCCGGCCCTATACGGTCGGCGCGCTCGTGCTGGCGAATTTCGGCCGGCTGCCGATGCTGACGCTCGGCGGCGTGCCGCTCGGGCAGATCGTCGCGCAACGGCGG
>NZ_JAAGPB010000125.1:0-19603 GCF_017104585.1 Burkholderia sp. Ac-20392 | reverse complement strand
AGTTACGCGCGCGGGACGACGCCCCGCATGCGGAATTCCAGATTCCGGGCAACGGACCCGCATGCGGCACAACCTGTGCCGCATGCCGCCCGAACCCGCCTTCGGCAGCGCCGACCGGCCTGCCCTGCCCGCCTGGCCCCAACGCCTGCGCGAACAGGCGACGGGCCGCCGCGCATCAGCGTGCGCGCGGATACGAACCGAGTATCTTCAGGAACGCGGCCTTCTGGCCGAGTTCCGCGAGCGCGGCTGCAACCGACGCATCGTCCCGGTGCCCTTCGATGTCGATGTAGAAGTAGTACTCCCACGTGCCGACGCGCGCCGGGCGCGACTCGAAGCGCGTCATCGACACGCCGTGCCGCGCAAGCGGCTCGAGCAGCTTGAACACGGCGCCCGGCTCGTTCTTCACCGATACGATCAACGACGTCTGGTCGTGACCGCTTTGCCCCGCCGGCTGCTTGCCGATGATCACGAAGCGCGTGCGGTTGTGCGGATCGTCCTGGATCAGCGAGAACGCGATCTGCAAGCCGTAGTGTGCGGCCGCGCGGTCGCCCGCGATCGCCGCGACGGTCGGATCGGCCGCCGCGAGACGCGCGGCCTCCGCGTTGCTCGCCACCGCCTGCCGCTCGAGCTGCGGCGCATTCGCCGCGAGCCACTGCTGGCATTGCGCAAGCGCCTGCGCGTGCGCGCAGACGCGCTTCACGCCGTCGAGCGTGCCGCTCTGCGTCAGCAGGTTGTGATGGATCGGCAGCGCGAGCTCGCCACTGATCAGCAGTTGCGTCTGCAGCAGCAGATCGAGCGTGCGCGACACGGCGCCTTCGGTCGAATTCTCGACCGGCGCGATGCCGAACGCGGATGCGCCGGCCTCGACCGAGCGGAACACTTCGTCGATCGACGGGCACGGCAGCCCTTCGATCGACTGGCCGAAATACTCGAGCATCGCCTGCTCGCTGTACGTGCCGACCGGCCCGAGGAACGCAACGTGGATCGTCTGCTCGAGCGCGCGGCTCGCGGCCATGATCTCGCGCCAGATGGCGCTGATGTGCTCGCTCGCGAGCGGCCCCGCGCTCATGTCCTGGAGCCGGGCGATCACCTGCAGCTCGCGCTCCGGCCGGAACACCGGCGCATTGAAATGCTTCTTGACCTCGCCCACCTCCAGCGCCACCGCGGCGCGCTGGTTCAGGAGCGCGATCAGCTGCGCGTCGATCGCGTCGATGCGATCGCGCAGCGGTTTCAGGCGGGAATTCAGTTCGTCGTCCATGCGTTTTGCCGTGCTGTTTGAACAGCGCCGCCGTCAGGCGCCGCGCTGCTCGAAGTCCTTCATGTACTCGACGAGCGCTTTCACGCCCTCGAGCGGCACCGCGTTGTAGATCGACGCCCGCATGCCGCCGACGGACTTGTGGCCCTTCAGCTGCAGCAGCCCGCGCGCCTTTGCGCCGGCAAGGAAGTCTTCATTGCGCGTTTCGTCGGCCAGGAAAAACGGCACGTTCATCCGCGAACGTGCTGCCGGCTCGACCTTGTTCAGATAGAAACTGCTCGCATCGATCGTGTCGTAGAGCAGCTTCGCTTTTTCGGTATTGCGGGCCTCGATCGCTTCGAGGCCACCCTGCCGCTTCAGCCACTGGAACACCAGGCCCGCGATGTAGATCGCGTAGGTGGGCGGCGTGTTGTACAGCGAGTTGTTCGCGGCGATGGTCTTCCATTCGAACGCGGACGGGCAGATCGACAGCGCACGGTCGAGCAGATCCTCGCGCACGATCACGAGCGTCACGCCGGCCATCCCGATGTTCTTCTGCGCGCCGCCGAACAGCACGCCGTACTTCGCGACGTCCATCGGACGCGACAGGATGTGTGACGAGACATCCGCGACCAGCGGCACGTCGCCGAGATCGGGAATCTCGAACGTCTCGACACCGTCGATCGTCTCGTTGGTACACAGATGCACGTAGGCCGGATCGTCCGACAGCTGCCATTCGGCGCGCAGGGGCGCACGCGTGAAGCCGTCTTCCGTCTTGCCGGTGGCGGCGAGATGCGGCGTGCCGTATTTCTTCGCTTCGCTGAACGACTTCTGCGACCACGAGCCCGTGACGACGAAGTCGGCCGTCTTGCGCGACCCGAGCAGGTTCATCGGCACGATCGCGTTTTCCGCGATACCGCCGCCCTGCAGGAACAGGATCCGGTGGCTGGCCGGCACGCCGAGCAGGTCGCGCAGGTCGGTCAGCGCGGCCTCGTGGATCGACATGAATTCCTTGCCGCGATGGCTCATCTCCATCACGCTCATGCCGCTGCCGTGCCAGTCGAGCATTTCGTCGGCAGCCTGCCGCAGCACTTCCTCGGGCATCGCCGCAGGGCCGGCGGAGAAATTAAAGACGCGCATCGTGAAAACCTCGGAGGGACGCGACCGGCTCGCCGCCGGCAGAACGCGCCAGAAAAGAAATGGCCGCTTGCGCTCACGCGCAAACGGCCATTATCGCACTGTCGTCAGGCTCCCGCCAAACCCGGCCGAACGGCCGGGGGCGTGCCCGGACGGCTTTACTTGCCCGGCTTGACTGCTGCGACTTCCTTGTCAGCCTGCGTGCGCGTTGCCTGGATAGCTTGCGGCATGTACTTCTGCATCAGGCCGTTGACCACGTCGCGACCGACCTGATCCTGAACCTGGATGAACTTGCGGCCCGTCGGGCTCTTGTAGAACGTCGTCAGATCCTTGATCTCCGACGTGCTGTAGTACTTCGCATAGGCGTCGTACTGAGCCGACATCGCGTCGTTCTGGAACTGTTGCGTACCGAACACCTTGCCTGCGCCGTCAACCAGCTTCGGCACCGCGTTCTTCTGCAGCGCCGGAACGGCAGCCTGCTTCTGCTTGTCGTTCAGCGTCTTGTTTTCCGACAGCGCGTCCGACAGGATCGCCGGAACGAGTTGCTTGGCCTGCATTTCGGCGCTGTTGCCGATTGCCGACACGAGCTTCGGCGCGTCGATCGCGTCGAGCAGATCCTTGATCGCTGCCTTCTTGTCGGCGTCGATCGGCGCAGCTGCCGCCGGAGCTGCCGGTGCGGAATTCGACAGCGCTTGCGCCATCGCGAACGTCGGCACCAGTGCAGCCAGCAGAACCAGTTGCTTGAATTGCTTTTGCATCATCACTCCCTTTTGGAAATATGAATGGTTGCTCGCCGGCCGCGGCGCTTCGCGCCTGCGGCGGCTAGAGTCTCATCCGTTCTTCAGGCTTCGCCGTCCGACGCCTCGTCGGCCTCGCCGTCACCCTCCTCGGCCTCCGCGATCTGCTGCAGGCCAGAGAGCTTGGTACCCTCATCGAGACTGATGAGTGTAACACCTTGCGTGGCGCGCCCCATCTCGCGAATCTCCGACACACGGGTGCGAATCAACACACCGGCCGTCGTGATCAGCATGATCTGATCTTCGGCATCGACGAGCGTCGCAGCCACGACCTTGCCGTTGCGCTCGGACGTCTGGATCGCGATCATACCCTTCGTGCCACGGCCGTGACGCGTGTACTCGGTGATCGGCGTGCGCTTGCCGTAACCGTTCTCGGTCGCGGTGAGCACCGTCTGCTCTTCGCTGCCGGCAACCAGCAGCGCGATGACCTGCTGCCCGTCCTCGAGCTGCATGCCGCGCACGCCGCGCGCCTCGCGCCCCATCGGACGCACGTCGTTCTCGTCGAAGCGCACGGCCTTGCCGGAGTCCGAGAACAGCATCACGTCGTGCGCGCCGTCGGTGATCGACGCGCCGATCAGGTAGTCGCCTTCGTCGAGGCCGACCGCGATGATGCCCTTCTTCATCGGACGGCTGAATGCCTCGAGCGGCGTCTTCTTCACGGTGCCGAGCGACGTCGCCATGAAGATGAACTTGTCGGCCGAGAATTCCTTGACCGGCAGCACGACGTTGATCTTCTCGCCTTCCTGCAGCGGGAACATGTTGACGATCGGGCGGCCGCGCGAGTTGCGCGAGCCCTGCGGCACTTCATAGACCTTGACCCAGTACACGCGGCCGCGGTTCGAGAAGCACAGGATGTAGTCGTGCGTGTTCGCGATGAACAGCGTCTCGATCCAGTCGTCTTCCTTCATCTGCGTCGCCTGCTTGCCGCGACCGCCTCGCTTCTGCGCACGGTATTCGGACAGCGGCTGCGACTTCACGTAGCCCGCATGCGACATCGTGACGACCATGTCCTGCGGCGTGATCAGATCTTCGGTGTTCAACTCGGTCGCGTTCAGCTCGATCTTCGAGCGGCGTGCGTCGCCGAACTCGGCCTTCACCGAGGTCAGCTCCTCGCCGATCATCGTCGTGATCCGCTCGGGGCGCGCGAGGATGTCCAGCAGGTCGGCGATTTGCGCCATCACTTCGCGGTACTCGCCGATGATCTTGTCCTGCTCGAGGCCGGTCAGGCGCTGCAGACGCATCTGCAGGATTTCCTGGGCCTGCGTGTCGGACAGGCGGTACAGCCCGTCGTTCTGCATGCCGAACGCCGGGTTCAGGCCTTCCGGACGATACGCGGAACGGCCGCCCGCCGATGCGTTCTCGGCCTCGGCACGCGTCAGCATCTCGCGCACGAGCGACGAATCCCACGGCTTCGCCATCAACTCCGCCTTCGCGATCGGCGGCGTCGGCGCGGCCTTGATGATCGCGATGAACTCGTCGATGTTCGCGAGCGCGACCGCGAGACCTTCGAGCACGTGGCCGCGTTCGCGGGCCTTGCGCAGTTCGTAGATCGTGCGGCGCGTCAGCACTTCGCGTCGATGCGACAGGAAGCACTGCAGGATTTCCTTCAGGTTCAGCAGCTTCGGCTGGCCGTCGACGAGCGCGACCATGTTCATGCCGAACGTATCCTGGAGCTGCGTCGCCTTGTACAGGTTGTTCAGCACCACTTCCGGCACTTCGCCGCGCTTGAGCTCGATCACGACACGCATGCCGCTCTTGTCGGACTCGTCGCGGATGTCGGAGATGCCTTCGAGCTTCTTCTCGTTGACGAGCTCGGCGATCCGCTCGAGCAGCGAACGCTTGTTCACCTGGTACGGCAGCTCATCGACGATGATCGCCATCCGCTGGCCGCGGTCGATCTCCTCGAAGTGCGTGGCTGCACGCATCACGACGCGGCCACGGCCGGTGCGATAGCCGTCGCGCACGCCGGCGACGCCGTAGATGATGCCGGCCGTCGGGAAATCCGGCGCCGGGATGATCTCGATCAGCTCGTCGATCGTCGCTTCCGGGTTGCCCAGCAGGTGCTGGCACGCGTCGACGACTTCATTCAGGTTGTGCGGCGGGATGTTGGTCGCCATGCCGACCGCAATACCCGACGAGCCGTTGATCAGCAGGTTCGGGATGCGCGACGGCAGGACCGACGGCTGCATTTCGTTGCCGTCGTAGTTCGGCTCGAAATCGACCGTTTCCTTGTCGATGTCGGCGAGCAACTCGTGACCGATCTTCGCCATGCGAATTTCGGTGTAACGCATCGCCGCGGCATTGTCGCCGTCGATCGAGCCGAAGTTGCCCTGCCCGTCGATCAGCATGTAGCGCAGCGAGAAGTCCTGCGCCATCCGCACGATCGTGTCGTAGACCGCGGTATCGCCGTGAGGGTGGTACTTACCGATCACGTCACCGACGATACGCGCCGACTTCTTGTACGCGCGGTTCCAGTCGTTGTTCAGTTCGTGCATCGCGAACAACACGCGCCGGTGCACGGGCTTCAGGCCATCGCGGACATCCGGGAGGGCACGTCCGACGATCACGCTCATCGCGTAATCGAGATACGAACGGCGCATTTCCTCCTCTAGGGAGGTGGGCAGGGTCTCTTTGGCGAATTGATCCATGTATCCGTATCGTTTCGGAGCGAAGACGGCGAACGCCTTTCGCGTGGGCGCTGCATGCGCAACGCAACGCGAGATTCTAACATGCGCCCATCAGCCGCCAATTCGCCTCCCCCTCTATATATAAATAGCCAAAATCGCAGCGGCAGTGAATCGGCCGGAATTGCACACCGCAATTGCACCCGCCTCGGCTTCACGGACGATTGCAACACCGCCTGTTTCTCGCGCACGAGTAAACAACTGCATTCACCGGCGCAATTTCGCCGCCACACTCTTGACAATCTCTGAAAGTTACGGCAGGTCAGTGTTGCGCATGCACCACAAAGTTGAAGCGATCTTGGGGTGGGGAGGATTTTTTTTCGTAGGAAGGGAACGATATGGCAAAATGCCAACGCACTGAAAGTTAGACGCTGCTCGAAGTCTACACAGAGGCGGCGCCGCGTTTTTTGTGCCGCACCAATGTTATACTTCGAGCAATGTATGACTTGTCACCGTCAACAGGCTCGCAGTAAACCTGCGGTAATCTCAATTTCGAGAGGAGAAATATGAATAAACTTTCAAAGCTCGCGTTCATTGCAGCTACCGCAGTTATGGCTGCATCCGCTTCGGCACAGTCGGTGCCGGCGTCGCGTCAAGCCGTCAATGACAACTGGGTGAACGGCACGGGCGAATGGGTGTGGATGAACGGCACGAACGAGCTCTGCTGGCGCGATGCGTTCTGGACGCCGGCCACCGCCAACGCAAAGTGCGATGGCGCACTGGTCGCCCAGGCACCGCAGCCGCCGGTCGCTCCGGTCGCTCCGGCAATCACGAGCCAGAAGATCACGTATCAAGCTGACGCACTGTTCGACTTCGACAAGGCAACGCTCAAGCCGCTGGGCAAGCAAAAGCTGGACGAACTGGCTTCGAAGATCGAAGGCATGAACACGGAAGTGGTCGTCGCAACGGGCTACACGGACCGCATCGGTTCGGACAAGTACAACGACCGTCTGTCGCTGCGCCGTGCGCAAGCCGTGAAGTCGTACCTGGTCAGCAAGGGTGTGCCGGCCAACAAGATCTACACGGAAGGCAAGGGCAAGCGCAACCCGGTTACGACTGGCTGCAACCAGAAGAACCGCAAGCAACTCATCGCCTGCCTCGCACCGGATCGCCGCGTGGAAGTCGAAGTGGTTGGTACGCAGCAAGTGCAGAAGACGACCGTTCCGGCAAACTAAGCCGCGGTTTTCGACTGCTTCAAAGCCCCGCTCCGGCGGGGCTTTTTCTTTGACGCCCGTCCAGGCGCTCGCCACTTCGCCACTCGTCTGCTTCTTATATACTCGGGGCTGACGAACCGCAGCACCGCCCTCCTCCCGTAGCCCGCTTGCCGACATGACCAACGCCGATCCGCACGAACTCCAGAAATTCAGCGACCTCGCCCATCGGTGGTGGGATCCGAATGCCGAATTCAAGCCGCTGCACGACCTGAACCCGGTCCGGCTCGGCTGGATCGATGCGCATGCGCACCTCGCCGGCAAGCGCGCACTCGACATCGGCTGCGGCGGCGGCATCCTGTCCGAATCGATGGCCGGACTCGGCGCGCAGGTGAAAGGCATCGACCTGTCGACCGAAGCACTTGGCGTCGCCGATCTGCACAGCCTCGAGAGCGGCATCACGGTCGACTATGAGGCCATCGCCGCCGAAGCGATCGCCGCGCGCGAGCCGGGTACCTACGATGTCGTCACGTGCATGGAGATGCTCGAGCACGTGCCGTCGCCCGGCGATGTCGTCGCCGCGTGCGCGACGCTCGTGAAACCGGGTGGCTGGGTGTTCTTCTCGACGCTGAACCGCAACCTGAAGGCCTACCTGTTCGCCGTGATCGGCGCGGAGTACATCGCGCAAATGCTGCCGAAGGGCACGCACGACTACGCGCGCTTCATCCGCCCATCGGAACTGGCCGGCTTCGTGCGGGCAACGGATCTGCACATCGTGGAGATCAAGGGCATCACGTATCACCCGATCGGCAAGCGCTTCGCGCTGTCGAACGACACCGACATCAACTACCTCGTCGCGTGCCGCCGCGGCGCGTGACCATCCAACCGGCATGACGACTCCCCTCTCGACCGCGCGGGCTGCACTCGACGAACCGCGCCTGCTGCACTGCGATGCCGTGCTGTTCGACCTGGACGGCACGCTCGCCGACACGGCCCCCGATCTCGCGGCCGCAGTCAACAAGATGCAACGCGTGCGCGACCTGCCCGAAACGCCGCTCGACGTGCTGCGGCCGCTGGCCTCGGCCGGCGCGCGCGGCCTGCTCGGCGGTGCGTTTGGCATCGACCCGCAGACGCCCGGCTATGAAGCGATGCGCGACGAATTCCTCGCCAACTACGCGACGGATCTGTGCGTGCATACGACATTGTTCCCCGGCATCGGCGACGTGCTCGACGAACTCGATGCGCGCGGCGTGCGCTGGGGCATCGTCACGAACAAGGCAATGCGGCTCACGGCGCCGCTCGTCGACCTGCTCGGCCTCGCGCCGCGCGCCGCCTGCGTCGTCGGGGGCGACACAACGCCGCACCCGAAGCCGCACCCGGCCCCGCTGCTGCATGCGGCCGACCAGCTGACGCTCGCGCCTGCACGCATCGTCTACGTCGGCGACGACCTGCGCGACATTCAGGCCGGCAGCGCCGCCGGCATGGCAACGGTTGCGGCCGCGTACGGCTATTGCGGCGACGGCGCCGCGCCGGCCGACTGGCAAGCGCAGCATCTCGTCGACACGACGCAGCAACTGCGCGAACTACTGCGCGATGTTGGGCTATAATGCTTGATCTTATCCGCGGGGGCGACCTGGTTTCGACAGGGGTTGTGAAGCGGCTAGGGCATGTCGAGGACCCGTCACCTCGTTAATCAATGGGAAAATCGTAACTGCAAACGACGATACGTTCGCACTGGCAGCCTAAGGGCCGCCGTCCTCTGCCTAGTTCACTGACGGGCTAGTGTCGCAAGACCGGTAGCAATACCGCCAGAGGTCATTTACGTCAGTTAAGCCCTGTCGGCGTCGCGACGCCAGGGTCGAAAACCTAGCGAATCGCCGTAGTGCAGCGTGTTCGTCCGCGTCGCTGCGGTTAAATCAAATGACCGAACTAAACATGTAGAACTAGTCGTGGAGCGCTTCTGGACGCGGGTTCGATTCCCGCCGCCTCCACCAAATTCCGCGCTCGCCGCACGAACCCCGCATGACGCAAGTCTGCGGGGTTTTTTGTTGCCGGCGAAACGCACGCGCCCTCTCCTTCCGAAAAAGCGCCCAGCCACGGGTGGGCCGGGCGGAATGCCACCGGACTTCCGGCGACAGGAGGTGACGGATGTCCTGCCGCGCCCGCGCAGTCATCGATCGCGCCAGGCAGCGGCCAGCCCGGGCGCCGCAGTGTCGGGCGCGACGCGTCGTCGCACCCGGCATTCACGCACGCCGGGCAATGCGCGGTTTAGCTGCCGCGATACAGCGACTTCATTTCTTCAGCGGTGGCCGGACGCACGCCCATTGCCCGCGAACCCGATGCCGATGCGCCCTGCGCCTGTGCGCCGTAACCGCTGGCGTCGGCGCCTTGCGCTTGCGCCAGCGCGCTGCGCTGTTGCTCTGCAACACGCGCCGTTGCAGCCTGGATTGCTTCCGGGTAATGCGGATCTTCACCGCGAGCGGAGTTGTAACCTGCCTGCTGCAGCTGGACCAGTTCGGCACGAACCTGCGCGCGGGTGATCGTCGAACCCGACTGGGCGAACGACACGACCGGGGCAACGAGAACGGCAGCAACGACAACAGCTTGAACGAGCGACTTCATGATGACCTACCTCCAGATTTGTCTGTGTTCGCGGTGAACACCTTGTTCATCGCTGACAACCCGAAGTTTATGTAGGCGGATGCTTAAGAATAAGGCAGGTTTCTGGAAGACATCCTTCCTGATTTACGGGTTAACCCTAGATTTCCCGCTGGACTGGCGATGCGCACACGTCCGTATCGTCCGGCATCGAATCGCAAGAAGATTCGCTGGAAAGCAAAAGCCCCGCGAAGCGGCAACGCTTCGCGGGGCTCGGACAGAATCGGAATCGTTCTGGATTCCTGCAGTTGCCGGTCAGACAGCCAGAGCGGTGCGCGGGCGCAATGCCCGCCCGTCGAACCGGTGCCGCATGACTATCGTGCGGACACGCCTGTCAGCCAGGTTACCGGCTATCCATCGGACACTTCAGGTTGCAGCCATTCGGATCACCCATGTCGCCCTTGCGACGCAAGGCCGACTTCTTGCCACTCTGATATTTCTGCGACGGCGCCGACGCTGCGAACGGCATCTGCGGATGCTCGTTCAGGCGAAACTGCTCGCTCAGGATACCGCCGGGCACACCAGGTGAATTCTGCGCGAGCGCAAACGGCGAAACAGCAGCCAGCAGCCCCGCGGTCAACGCTGCCGCGGCGAGGGGAACGGAAAATTTCATGGCGGGATGACGCTTGAATGGCGTGCTTGTTGGAACGTTGGTCAAGCGGCAAGCGTAGCGCAAATCCCCCGCTGCTGCATCGCGATGCGATCGCGCCCGCGTTACCGGGAATTGCCCGCGGGCACGCTTGCGCCGTCGCCGCCGGCCAGCCCCGCCGCGACACTCGTCAGCGTTCCGCACGCGGCCGGATCGTAGCCGTCGAGATGCGTGACGCGCTCGACGAAGCGCGCATCGCGCAACAGCGCCAGTACGCCGGCAAGCGGCCGCGCGTCGAGCCGCGCGCGTTCGCATGCAAAGTAATAGTCTTCGTCGACGACCGGGATGAAATCGAGCCCGAAATGATGGGCGGCCGGCTCGACGCCGAAGCCGAGATCGGCCATTCCGCTCGCGACGAACGCCGCGATCGCCGAATGCGTGAGTTCGGCCGACGCGTAGCCGTCGATGCGCTCGGGATCGATGCCGATCGCGCGCAGCGCAAGATCCAGCAGCATGCGCGTGCCCGACCCCGGCTGGCGATTGACGAAGCGGATGTCAGTGCGCGCGAGATCCGCGAGCCCGCGAACCTGTTTGGGGTTGCCACGCGGAACGAACAACCCCTGCTGGCGCCGTGTCAGGTGGATCAGCACATGGCGCGTATCGTCGAGCCACGGCCGGTAGATCTGTGCGCACTGCGCGCGAAACGCGCCGCGCGGCAGATGAAAGCCTGCCAGGTCGCACTCGCCGCGCGCAAGCGCCTGCACGGCCTCGACGCTCTCGCGATACTTGATGTCGACAGCCGCCTGCGCATCGACGAGCGCGGAGACGAGCGTCGCGACCGCGTAGCCGTGCGACGCGTGGATGCGCACGGCGCCGTCGCGCTGCGCGAGCCGCCGGTTCAGGTCGCTCGCCACTTCGGCCGCGAGCGTGCGCAGGTTCCCGTCGAGCCGGCTGCGCGCGAGGCGCTGTGCATCGACGACGGCCTGCCCGAGCGCCGACAGCGTCGAGCCCTTGCCGCGCGCGGTTTCGATCAGTTCCCCGCCGATGCACGCCTCCAGCGCGCGCAGCATGCCCCACGCGTGCCGGTAGGACAGCCCTTTCGCTTGCGCGGCCTGCGCAATGCTGCCCGTATCGGCCACGAGCTCCAGCAAGGGTGCGACATCCGACAGGCTGGCCGCGCGGCCATCCGTGTCGCGTACGGTCAGATATGCGTCGCATTCGATTCGAATCAATTATGCACTCCGATTTCCTATTGCGACCGCCAAATCTTCCGCTTATCGTTGGTCAAAATCAATCAGAACGAAGTCGCGATGCGCACTATATGAATCTCGAGCGCATATGAGACTTTGGAGGAGCACAACTGATGTCCCCGAATTCCCAAGCGCCCGACGCGCTCGTCGAGCGCCATGCACGCGCCGGCCGGTCGCTCGTGGCGATCCTGCACGCGATCCAGGACGACGCCGGTTACGTGCCGCCAGGCTGCGTCGCGCCGCTCGCCCGCGCACTCAACCTGTCGCGCGCGGAAGTGCACGGCGTACTGACTTACTACCACCACTTCCGCACCGCGCCGCCCGCGCGCGTGACGATCCAGATGTGCCGCGCCGAAGCGTGCCGCAGCATGGGCTGCGAAGCGCTGGCCGCGCATGCGGAAGCCCGCACGGGCTGCCGGTTCGACGCGGCGCACGGCGATGCCGCCGATGCGCATGCGCCCGGTGACGTCGCGCTCGAATCGGTTTACTGCCTCGGGCTGTGTGCGCAGTCGCCGACGCTGACGGTCAACGGCGTGCTGCATGCCAAGGTCACGCCGGAGAAATTCGACGCGCTGCTTGCCGAGGCCGCCGACCACACCCCGGAGGCCGCATGACGACCCGCATCTACGTCCCGCGCGATTCGTCCGCACTGGCGCTCGGCGCCGATGCGCTCGCCGCCGCGATTGCAGCGGAAGCCGAACGGCGCGGCGTCGCCGTCGAACTGGTCCGCAACGGTTCGCGCGGGCTGCTGTGGCTCGAGCCGCTCGTCGAGATCGGCACGGCCGCCGGCCGCGTCGGCTATGCCAACCTGTCGGCCGCCGACGTGCCGGCCCTGTTCGACGCAAACTGGCTCGAAGGCGGCGCGCATCCGAGCGGCGTCGGCCTCGTCGACGCACTGCCCTATCTCGCGCGCCAGCAACGCCTCACGTTCGCACGCATCGGGCTGACCGATCCGCTGTCGATCGACGACTACCGGCAATACGAAGGCCTCGCCGGCCTGAAGAACGTACTCGCGCTCGACGGCGACGCGGCGTGCGAAGCGCTGATCGAATCGGGGCTGCGCGGCCGCGGCGGTGCAGCGTTCCCGGCCGGCATCAAATGGCGCACGGTCCGGCAAGCAAGCGCCACGCAGAAATACATCGTCTGCAATGCAGACGAAGGCGATTCGGGCACGTTCTCCGACCGCCTGATCATGGAGTGCGATCCGTACTGCCTGATCGAAGGGATGATCATCGCAGGCGTCGCGACCGGCGCGACGGTCGGCTACATCTACGTGCGCAGCGAATACCCGCACGCGATCGCCACGCTCGAAGCCGCGATCGTCCGCGCACGTGAAGCCGGCTGGCTCGGCAAGCATGTGCTCGGCTCCGCGCATGCGTTCGAGCTGCACGTCGCGAAAGGCGCGGGCTCGTACGTGTGCGGCGAGGAAACGGCGCTGCTCGAATCGATCGAAGGCAAGCGCGGCGTCGTGCGCGCGAAACCGCCGCTGCCCGCGCTCGCCGGCCTGTACGGCCAGCCGACCGTCATCAACAACGTGATCACGCTCGCGACGGCGCCCGTGATCTTCGCGCGCGGCGCTGCGTTCTATCGCGACTACGGGATGGGCCGCTCGCGCGGCACGCTGCCGTTCCAGCTCGCGGGCAACATCCGCCACGGCGGCCTCGTCGAGCTCGCGTTCGGCGTCACGCTGCGCGAGCTGCTGTTCGACTTCGGCGGCGGCACGGCAAGCGGCCGGCCCGCCCGCGCCGCGCAGGTGGGCGGCCCGCTCGGCACCTATCTGCCCGATCACCAGTGGGACGTGCCGCTCGACTACGAAGCGTATACGGCGATCGGCGCGGTGGTCGGCCACGGCGGCATCGTGCTGCATGACGACACGTCGAACCTCGCCGAGCTGGCCGAATACGCGATGAAGTTCTGCGCGATCGAGTCGTGCGGCAAGTGCACGCCGTGCCGGATCGGTTCGACACGTGGCGTCGAGACGATCGCGCGCATCCGCCACGGCGACACGTCGGAGCGGCAGGTCACGCTGCTGCGCGACCTGTGCGACACGATGCTGGCTGGTTCGCTGTGCGCGATGGGCGGCATGACACCCTACCCGGTGCTGTCCGCGCTCGACCATTTCCCCGAAGATTTCGGGCTCGCTGCCGGCAAACATGCCGCGTCGGGTCCGGTCAAGGCTGCGGCCTGACCCAGAAGGAGCCCTGCATGTCCCTCGACACGAACAACGTCCGCCAAGGCGGCTGCGGCTCGGGCCAATGCGCGTGCAAGAGCGCCGCGCAGGCGCGTGCCGGCAACCCGTTCGACGATACCGACTACGGCACGCCCCAACGGCATGCCGATACCGACGTCACGCTCGAAATCGACGGCCAGCCGGTCACGGTGCCGGCCGGCACGTCGGTGATGCGTGCGGCGATCGAAGCCGGCGTCAACGTCCCGAAGCTCTGCGCGACCGATTCGCTCGAACCGTTCGGCTCGTGCCGGCTGTGCCTCGTCGAGATCGAAGGCCGGCGCGGTTATCCGGCGTCGTGCACGACGCCTGCCGAAGCGGGCATGAAGGTGCGCACGCAGTCGGACCGGCTGCAGTCGCTGCGTCGCAACGTGATGGAGCTGTACATCTCCGACCATCCGCTCGACTGCCTCACCTGCCCCGCCAACGGCGACTGCGAGCTGCAGGACATGGCAGGCGTCGTCGGGCTGCGCGAGGTGCGTTACGGCTTCGACGGCGCGAATCATCTGCGCGACAAAAAGGACGAGTCGAATCCGTACTTCACGTACGACCCGTCGAAGTGCATCGTCTGCAACCGCTGCGTGCGCGCCTGCGAGGAAACGCAGGGCACGTTCGCGCTGACGATCGCCGCACGCGGCTTCGAATCGCGCGTCGCTGCGGGCGAAAGCGAATCGTTCATGGCGTCGGAATGCGTGTCGTGCGGCGCGTGCGTCGCCGCGTGCCCGACCGCCACGCTGCAGGAAAAATCCGTCGTGCAACTCGGGCAGGCCGAACACTCGGTCGTTACGACCTGCGCGTACTGCGGCGTCGGCTGCTCGTTCAAGGCCGAGATGAAGGGCACGCAGGTCGTGCGCATGACGCCGCACAAGAACGGCCTTGCGAACGAAGGCCATGCGTGCGTGAAGGGACGCTTCGCGTGGGGCTATGCCACGCACAAGGACCGCATCACGAAGCCGATGATCCGCGAGAAGATCACCGACCCGTGGCGCGAAGTCAGCTGGGACGAAGCGCTCACCTACGCAGCAACGCAATTCCGCAAGCTGCAGCAGAAGTACGGCCGCGACTCGATCGGCGGCATCACGTCGTCGCGCTGCACGAACGAGGAAACCTACCTCGTGCAGAAGCTGGTGCGCGCCGCGTTCGGCAACAACAACGTCGATACCTGCGCACGCGTGTGCCACTCGCCGACGGGCTATGGCCTCAAGACGACGCTCGGCGAATCGGCCGGCACGCAGACGTTCGCGTCGGTCGGCCAGGCCGACGTGATCGTCGTGATGGGTGCGAACCCGACCGACGGCCACCCGGTGTTCGGTTCGCGGCTGAAGCGGCGCGTGCGTGAAGGCGCGAAGCTGATCGTGATCGACCCGCGCCGCATCGACGTCGTCGACGGCCCGCACGTGAAGGCCACCCACCACCTGCAGTTGCGCCCCGGCACCAACGTCGCGATCGTCAACGCGCTCGCGCACGTGATCGTCACCGAAGGGCTCGTCGCCGACGCGTTCGTCGCCGAGCGCTGCGAGACGCGCGCGTTCGAGCAATGGCGCGACTTCGTCTCGCGTGCCGACAACTCGCCCGAAGCGACCGCCGACGTGACGGGCGTGCCGGCCGAGTTGGTACGCGAAGCCGCGCGCCTCTATGCGACGGGCGGCAATGCAGCGATCTATTACGGACTGGGCGTGACCGAACACGCGCAGGGCTCGACGACGGTGATGGGCATCGCGAACCTCGCGATGGCAACCGGCAACATCGGCCGCGAAGGCGTCGGCGTCAATCCGCTGCGCGGCCAGAACAACGTGCAGGGCTCGTGCGACATGGGCTCGTTCCCGCACGAACTGCCCGGCTACCGGCACATCGGCGACGAGGTCGTGCGCATGCAGTTCGAAGCAGCATGGTCGGCGAAGCTGCAACCGGAACCGGGGCTGCGCATCCCGAACATGTTCGATGCGGCGCTCGACGGCAGCTTCAAGGGGCTCTACTGCCAGGGCGAGGACATCGTCCAGTCGGACCCGAATACGCAGCACGTCGCGGCCGCGCTGTCGGCAATGGAATGCATCGTCGTGCAGGACATCTTCCTGAACGAGACCGCGAAATACGCGCACGTGCTGCTGCCCGGCTCGTCGTTCCTCGAGAAGGACGGCACGTTCACGAACGCGGAACGCCGCATCTCGCGCGTGCGCAAGGTGATGCCGCCGCTCGCGGGCTACGCGGACTGGGAAGTCACGCTGATGCTGTCGCGCGCGCTCGGCTACGAGATGGACTATGCGCATCCGTCGGAAATCATGGACGAGATCGCGCGGCTCACGCCGACCTTCTCGGGTGTGTCGTACGCGAAGCTCGACACGCTCGGCAGCATTCAGTGGCCGTGCAACGAGCACGCGCCGGAAGGCACGCCGACGATGCATATCGACGCATTCGTGCGCGGCAAGGGCAAGTTCGTGATCACGCAGTTCATTGCGTCGCCGGAAAAGGTCACGCAACGCTATCCGCTGATCCTGACGACGGGTCGCATCCTGTCGCAGTACAACGTCGGCGCGCAGACCCGCCGCACCGAGAACGTGCAGTGGCACGAAGAGGATCGCCTCGAGATTCATCCGCACGACGCCCAGGATCGCGGTATCCGCAGCGGCGACTGGGTCGGCATCGAATCGCGTGCGGGGCAGACGGTGCTGCGCGCGCTCGTGACCGAACGCATGCAGCCGGGCGTCGTCTATACGACGTTCCACTTCCCCGAATCGGGTGCGAACGTGATCACGACGGACAGCTCGGACTGGGCGACGAATTGCCCCGAGTACAAGGTGACGGCCGTGCAGGTGCTGCCCGTCGCGCAGCCGTCCGACTGGCAGCAAGCGTATGCGCGCTTCAACGCGGAACAGCTCGACCTGCTCGAGCGCCGCGCCGCCGCGACCGCCACCATGACGACAGGCAAGTGAGGAAGCGATGGACAACGGACACCTGATCGACATGGCCAACCAGATCGGCGCATTCTTCGAATCGATGCCCGATCGCGACGAAGCGCTGACCGGCATCGCCGACCACATCCGGCGCTTCTGGGAGCCGCGGATGCGCCGTGCGTTTCTCGCGGCGCTCGACGATCCGTCGGGCGAGGCCGCGCAACGCGCGGCGCCGATCGTGCGCGATGCGATCGCCGTGCACCGCGCGTCGCTCGTACCTGCCGCGGCGAGCGCCTGACCGCGTCGCTACGCTGACTGCGACATGCCCGCGAACCAGCTTTCGCAGTGGCGCAGCAGCGCGTTCGCATCGGTCGCCGTGCGCCCGCGCGCGGCGACGTAACCATCCGGCCGCAGCAGGTAGAACGACGGCCGCGATCGGCCGTATTCCTGCGCGAGCCCGCCATCGCCGCCTTCGGCATCGGTGACGCGCCACGCGCGCACCGCATCCGGCATGATCCGTTCGAGCCCCTGCACGAGCGCCTGCGCATCGGCCGGCATCGGCGGCGCCGCGCCGTCGGCATTTACCGGCTCCTCCAGCAGCAGCAACGTGAAGCTCGCCGGATCGTGCAGGTCGTATAGCCGCGCCGTTCCGGGCGCCTGACCGAGCGGCCCGTCGAGCACCCGCACGTGCGCGTCCGGTGCCCGCTCGCCTGCGCGCGGCCCGCCGTCGAGCACACGCTCGAGCGTGAGCGGACTCTTCCGGTACTGCACGCCAAGCTCGCTGACCGTGCGCCGCACCGCGTCGCGCATCGGCCCGAACGACGCCAGCACCGGCACGACATGATCGCGCAGCAGCTTCATCGCGCCGCGCTCGGCTTCGACGATCTGCGTGACGAACCCGGTCTGCCGCAACACGTCGCGCTCGATCGGATGACGCTCCGCGTGATACGTATCGAGCAGCCGCTCGGGCGTGCCCGCGCCGAGCACGCGCGCGAGCTTCCAGCCGAGATTGAACGCCTCCTGGATGCCGGTGTTCATGCCCTGCGCGCCGGCCGGGCTGTGGACGTGCGCGGCGTCGCCGGCGAAGAACACGCGGCCGTGACGCAGCCGGTCGATCATCCGGGTGTGCAGGTGAAAATACGACGACCACGCGAGATCGCTCGGCGAGATCGACGCGCCGGCACGGGCACGCACGATCGCGTCGCATTCCGCGAGCGACGGGGTCGGCGCATCGGGCGACGCGTCGCTGCCGGGCGGCCGGTCGGCCACGAGCCGGTATCGGCCGCCGCCCATCGGAAACAGGCCGGCGATGCCTTCGGATGTCGTGAACAGGTGGATCTCTTCGTCCGGCCAGTCGGGTATCGCCGCGAAATCGGCCAGCAGGAAGGTCTGTTCGAACGCATGCCCGGTGAAGCCCAGGCCGAGCAGATGCCTGACCGTGCTGTGCGCGCCGTCGGCCGCGATCAGGTACGACGGAGAGAACGATTCGTCGCGGCCGTCGGCGCGGCGGATCGACACGTCGAGCGACGCGCCGCCCGCATCGCACGCGGTCAGCGTCGCGCCACGCTCGACCGTCACGCCGAGCCGGGCCAGATGCTCGGCAAGCAGGCGCTCGGTGACGGTCTGGTCGAGAAACAGCAGGTACGGATAGCGCGTTTGCAGCGGATCGAAATCGAGCCGCGCGATCACGCGGCCGTCGGCATGCAGCGCGGCCGCATGCGCACGATGACCGAGCGCGAGAAACGGTTCGACCGCGCGATGCTGCTCCAGCAATTCGAGCGTGCGCGCCTGGATGCCGATCGCGCGCGAATGCGGCGCGGGCGCAGCGAGCCGATCGATGACGCGCACCGGCACGCGGGCCCGCGCGAGGCTCATCGCCGCGGCAAGGCCGGTCGGCCCCGCGCCGACGATCAGCACGGGCGGGATATCGGACAGTGTGTCAGCCATGAGAACCTCGATGACACGCGACCCTGCAAGTCTACGCCGCTCGGCGTGACGGGGCCATATGCCGATCGGCCGATTCGCGGCACCGCCGCGCGGTGTGGGAAAATACGCGCTTTCCGTCAGTTTTCGCGTTATGGATTCCGCATTCGACCGGGCGTATGCCGCACACCGCGCGGGCCGCCTCGCCGAGGCCGAGCACGGCTATCGCAACGCGCTCGCCTCCAATCCCGCCGACGCCGACGCGCTGCACCTGTTCGGCGTGCTGCGGCACCAGCAGGGCCAGCACGCCGAAGCAGCCGATCTCGTCGGCCGCGCTGTTGCGCTGCGGCCGGGCGATGCCGCGCTGCAGCTCAATCTCGGCAACGCGCTGAAGGCACTCGGCCGGCTCGACGAAGCGGTCGACCGTTTTCGCAACGCGCTGACGCTCGCACCCGAATTTCCGCTCGCGCACTACAACCTCGGCAACGCGTATGCGGCGCTGCAGCGCCACGACGATGCGATCGATGCGTTCAGCCGCGCACTCCGGCTCACGCCCGACGATGCATCGATCCACAACAATCTCGGCAACGCGCTGAACGCGCTCGGCCGCCACGACGACGCGCTCGCGGCGTTCCATCGTGCGCTCGAGCTGCGGCCCGGACATGCGGGGGCGCACAACAACCTCGCGATGGCGCTGAACGCGATGGGCCGCGCCGACGATGCGATCGCGCACTTCCAGGCCGCGATCGCCGCGCAGCCCCGCTTCGTCGCCGCCCATTTCAATCTCGGCAACACGTTCGATGCGGTCGGCCGGCATGCCGAGGCGGCGGCCGCGTTCGAAGCCGCACTCGCACTGCATCCGCCGTTTCCGCTCGCGCTGTTCGGGCTCGCGAACGCACTGAGTGCGCAGGCACGCCACCGCGACGCGCTGCCCTACTACGAGCGCGCCGTCGGTCTCGATCCGTCGTTCAGCCTGGCCTGGCTGAACCTCGGCAACGCACATCACGCGCTCGGTGCGCACGAGATGGCGCTGCGCGCATTCGACCAGGCGCTGCGCGTCGA
>NZ_JAAGPB010001210.1:0-229 GCF_017104585.1 Burkholderia sp. Ac-20392 | reverse complement strand
GGTTCTCATCGTGGCGTCCTCACTGCGTCAGCACGACGCCGCTGGCCGGCGACCACGACACGAACACGTCGTCGTTCCACGCCGGTGCGTTGTCGTTCATCAGGTGCGAGCTCGACAGGTTCGACACGACCGTCTTGCCGCTCGGCAAGCGCACGTGATACAGCGAGTAGCTGCCCATGTACGCGATGTCGGTCACGACGCCGCGCGCCCAGTTGTGTTTCGAGCCCGG
>NZ_JAAGPB010001209.1:0-235 GCF_017104585.1 Burkholderia sp. Ac-20392 | reverse complement strand
ACTTCCGGTACCTCGGGCACCTCCGGTACGTCGGGCACTTCCGGCACGTCGGGCACCTCCGGCACGTCGGGCACCTCCGGTACGTCGGGGACTTCCGGCACGTCGGGCACTTCCGGTACCTCGGGCACCTCCGGTACGTCGGGCACTTCCGGCACGTCGGGCACCTCCGGCACGTCGGGCACCTCCGGTACGTCGGGGACTTCCGGCACGTCGGGCACTTCCGGTACCTCGGGCA
>NZ_JAAGPB010001208.1:0-253 GCF_017104585.1 Burkholderia sp. Ac-20392 | reverse complement strand
AGAAGTGGCTAGTCTAACCGCAAGGAGGACGGTCACCACGGTAGGATTCATGACTGGGGTGAAGTCGTAACAAGGTAGCCGTATCGGAAGGTGCGGCTGGATCACCTCCTTTCCAGAGCTATCTCGCGAAGTTGAGCGCTCACGCTTATCGGCTGTAAATTTAAAGACAGACTCAGGGGTCTGTAGCTCAGTCGGTTAGAGCACCGTCTTGATAAGGCGGGGGTCGTTGGTTCGAATCCAACCAGACCCACCA
>NZ_JAAGPB010001207.1:0-255 GCF_017104585.1 Burkholderia sp. Ac-20392 | reverse complement strand
AACAGTCAGGAGGTTGGCTTAGAAGCAGCCACCCTTTAAAGAAAGCGTAATAGCTCACTGATCGAGTCGTCCTGCGCGGAAGATGTAACGGGGCTAAGCTATATACCGAAGCTGCGGATGCGTGCTTAGCACGCATGGTAGGAGAGCGTTCTGTAAGCCTGCGAAGGTGTCTCGGAAGGGATGCTGGAGGTATCAGAAGTGCGAATGCTGACATGAGTAGCGATAAAGGGGGTGAAAGGCCCCCTCGCCGTAAGC
>NZ_JAAGPB010001206.1:0-264 GCF_017104585.1 Burkholderia sp. Ac-20392 | reverse complement strand
GTGATCGTCTGCGGTGGCGTGACGGCGACCGTCGAGCAGATGCAGACGTTGCATGCGACGTTGCGGTAGGCGAGAGAGGCTGGCGCAAGCAGGTCTGTCGGGGGACGGCCGGATGGTAGTCGACGACGGATATCTTTGTGATCGTCTGCGGTGGCGTGACGGCGACCGTCGAGCAGATGCAGACGTTGCATGCGACGTTGCGGTAGGCGAGAGAGGCTGGCGCAAGCAGGTCTGTCGGGGGACGGCCGGATGGTAGTCGACGAC
>NZ_JAAGPB010000124.1:0-19951 GCF_017104585.1 Burkholderia sp. Ac-20392 | reverse complement strand
CCCGCGCGGACGTCGTTGCGTCGGCGGCGCGCATCGTGGCGGGCGCGCTCACCGCGACGGCCTGAGCGTCCCGCGCCTCGCGCAAAGCCGTCGTTTGGCTTATCGTGTCGGACAACGCGCGCCGGGATCGGCGCGCGGTCCTTCCGCGCCGTTTTTCCGATTGCCTTCTTCATGCGCCGACTTCCGCCCCTGCACGCGCTGCAGATCTTCTCGACGGTGGCTCGCCACCGCAGCTTCACGCGCGCGGCCGAGCAGCTGTGCATCACGCAGGGCGCGGTCAGCCGGCAGATCCAGACGCTCGAGGCGCACTACGGTTTCCCGTTGTTCAAGCGGCATGCGAAGGGCCTCACGCTGACGGCGGAGGGCGAGCAGTTGCTGCCGGTCGTCAACGAGAGCTTCGCGCGGATCGAAGATATTTCGATGAGGCTCACGCGGCAGCGCACCGACCTCGCGCTGAAGGTGCCGACCTGCGTGATGCGCTGGATGCTGCCGCGCATCATGCGCTTCCAGGGCGAGCATCCCGATCTCCATGTGCAGATCACGACCGCGTGGCAGCACGTCGTCGATTTCTCGACCGAGCCGTTCGATGCTGCGGTTGTCTACGGCACGTCGCCGGGCGCAGGGGTATTCGCGCTGCCGCTGTTCGACGAGCGGCTGACGCCCGTCTGCGCGCCCGAATTGCGGCAGACGTCGCCGCTCGATACGGTCGGCGATCTCGCGCGTCATACGTTGCTGCACCCGACCCGTGACCATCGCGACTGGCGCGCGTGGCTCGATCATGCAGGCGAGCGCAGCGTCGATCCCGCGCGCGGGCCGACGTTCGACACGCTCGATCTCGCGACGAATGCGGCGATGCAGGGCTTCGGCGTCGCGATCGGCGACGTGACGCTCGTCGACGACGACGTCAGCGCGCGCCGGCTCGAACGGCCGTTCGACATCGTGCTCGAAACGGGCGCGCGCTATTTCTTCGTCTATCCCGAGAACATCGGCAACCAGCAGAAGATCCGCGCGTTCAGCGACTGGATCGCGCGCCATCGCGATTGACCGGCGAAGCGCGCGCGCCGGACCGGCGCGCGAAATCCGTTGAATACCGCGCCGGGGACGGCTTTACTGGTACGTCACGACGGCGATCATCGGCGCCTGATTGTTGCCGGGACGGTTCGGTAAAACGATTGCGCGCGAGGCCTGAGTAAAGGTCGTGGTCTTGATGGCCTGCTGGCTCGCTGCGTCGACGAACGCGATCTGGCCGGTGGCCGGGCGCGGGCAGTCGGGGCGGACGTGCCCGCGGGCGAGATCGGCCGTATCGAGCGCGAACGAGCAGGGCGGCTCGACGATCATGCCGGAGAAGTGGATGATGCCGGACGTGCCGGCGGCGAAGGACGAGGAAGTGGCCAGAAGCGAGGCAGCCAGGACGAACGAGGCGGCGATAGGGCGATGCTTCATGACAGGCTCCAGAGAGGAAGCGCGTCGCAGCGGGGCCGCTCGGGTGGCAGTCCGTCAACGCTGCGATGCTGTATGCGTAAACGGCAAAACGATCGGACCTCTTGAATGAAAAAATCGAAATAATGGCAATCAGCAAACGATTGCGCATTGCTTAAATCAATCTAGGCCGAATCTGCGCAACCGCAAGTCAGGGAAATGCCGGGTGGCATAAGATCGAAGGACGAACGGTCGTCGTGACCGTTGTGTGGGCAACGGCCTTGCGCCGCCCGGAAAGCAAAACGGCCGCTCGGGATGAGCGGCCGTTTTGCGTTGGAGCCGAAGGTGCGTCGTTCAGTTCGTGCGCTTGCGGATCGCGCCGACGATCACGAGCAGCACGATCGCGCCGATGATCGATGCGATCCAGCCCGCGCCCTGGCCCGGTGCGTACCAGCCGGCGGCGCGGCCGACGTAGCCGGCGACCAGCGAGCCGACGATGCCGAGCACGGTGGTCATCAGGATGCCCATCTTGTCGTCGCCGGGCTTGAGCGCGCGGGCGAGGAGGCCGACGATGAGCCCGACGACCAGGGTTTCGATGAATTGCAGCATGAACGCCTCCCTATTGCGGTTGAGCTGTTGACGAAACGAAGTTGACCCGTGCGGCGCACAAGGGTTCCATGCGCGGCCGCGCGGCGCGTGGCGTGCCGAGTATCGCACGCCGGCGCGGCGCGCAAATGTCAGGCCGCCGGCGCACCCGCCACCGGGTCGAGACGACGGTAGCCTTCGGTCGCGTTCAGCAGCGTGCGCGTGTAGTCGCGTGCCACCTGCCCGGCGCGTACGTCCTCGATCCGCAGCAGCTCGACGATCTCGCCATGCTGCATCACCGCGACGCGCTGGCACAGGAAGCCGATCACCGCGAGGTTGTGGCTGACGAGGATCATCGTCAGGTTGCGTTCGCGATGCAGGCGGCGCAGCAGGTTCAGGATCTCGGCCTGCACCGACACGTCGAGTGCGGACGTCGGCTCGTCGAGCATCAGCACGCGCGGCTCGACGATCAGCGCGCGCGCGATCGCGACGCGCTGCCGCTGGCCGCCCGACAACTGGTGCGGGTAGCGAAACCGGAACGCGGGGCCGAGGCCGACCTCGGACAGTGCGCGGGCGATACGCGCATCGGTGTCGCCCATGCCGTGGATCGACAGCGGCTCGCGCAGCGTCTGGTCGACCGTGAAGCGCGGATGCAGCGACGCGTACGGATCCTGGAACACCATCTGCACCTGACGCCGAAAGGCACGATCGGGCGTGCCGCCCACCGGCCGCCCGTCGATCGACAGGTTGCCGGACGCGAGCGGCACGAGGCCCGTCAGCGCACGCAGCAGCGTCGACTTGCCGGAACCCGATTCGCCGACGAGCCCGAACACCTCGCCGTCGCGCACCGCGAAGCTCGCGTCGCGCACGGCGTCGACGTGACCCGTGCGGGTCGGGAAACGGATCGATGCGTGATCGACGTCGATCATCGTGCGGCCTCCTGTCGATCGGCGGGCGTGCCGGCGTGCGACGCAGGCTCGAGCCACGCCGGATCGCGCCGCAGCACGGGCAGTTCGTCCGGCGGGTTCGCGAGCGGCGGGTTCGCCGCGAGCAGCCCGCGCGTATAGGGATGGGATGCGTCGCGCAGGTCGCGCGCGGCGCAGGTTTCGACCACGCGGCCCGCGTACATCACCGCGACGCGATCGCAGAACGACATCACGAGCGGCAGGTCGTGGCTGATGAACATCAGGCCCGTGTCGTGTCGCGCGATCATCGCGTCGAGCACCGCGAGCACCTGCATCGATACGGCGACGTCGAGTGCGGAGGTCGGCTCGTCGGCGATCAGCAGGCGCGGGCCGGTCGACACCATCATCGCGATCATCACGCGCTGGCCCATGCCGCCCGACAGCTCGTGCGGGTACGCATCGGCGACGCGCGCCGGGTCGCGGATCTGCACGGCAGACAGCGCCTCGACGATCCGCTCGCGCAGCGCGCGGCCGCGCAGGCCCGGCTCGTGCAGCCGGAACGCTTCGCCCATCTGCTTCGCGACCGTCATCACCGGGTTCAGCGAGTATTTCGGGTCCTGCAGGATCATGCCCATCTGGCTGCCGCACAACCGCCGGCGTTCGCCCGGCGACATCGCGAGCAGGTCGTGGCCCGCGAAGCGCATCGTGCGTGCCGACCAGCGCGCGGCGTCGGGCAGCAGGCCGAGCAGCGCGCGGCCCGTCAGCGACTTGCCGGAGCCCGATTCGCCTACGATGCCGAGCCGTTCGCCGGGCGCAAGCGTCAGCGACAGGTCGCGCACCGCATCGGTGACGGTGCCGTCGTGGCCGCGAAAGCCGATCTTCAGGCCGTCGATCTCGCAGAGCGGCGCGGGCGAGGGGGCGGGATTCATCGGCATGTCACGCTCCATGGCGGGGATCGAAGACGTCGCGCAGCCCGTCGCCGAGCAGGTTGAACGCGAGGCTCACGAGCAGGATCGCGCAGCCGGGCAGCGTGGCGACCCACCACGCGTCGAGCAGCACGTTGCGGCCCGACGCGACCATGAAGCCCCACTCGGGGCTCGGCGGTTGCGCGCCGAGGCCGAGGAAGCCGAGGCCCGCGACGGTCAGGATGATGCCGGCCATGTCGAGCGTTGCGCGCACGATCACCGACGACATGCACAGCGGCATGATGTAGCGCAGCAGGATGCGCGGGCCCGACGCGCCCTGCAGGCGTGCGGCGTGGATGAAGTCGGCCTGCGCGATGCGGATCGTCTCCGCGCGCGCGAGCCGCGCATACGCGGGCCACGCGGTGATCGAGATCGCGACGACCGCGTTGATCACGCCGGGCCCGAGCGCGGCGGCGAACGCGAGTGCGAGCACGATCTTCGGGAACGCGAGCGCGATGTCGGTGATGCGCATCAGCACGCTGTCGACGAAGCCGCCGCAATAGCCGGCCGTCGTGCCGATCAGCAGGCCGATCGGCACGACGATCACGACGACGAGGATGGCGATGCCGAGCGTGAGGCGCGAACCGGCGATCAGCCGCGAAAGGATGTCGCGGCCGAGCTGATCGGTGCCGAGCCAGTGCGACGGCGAGCCGGGCGGCAGCAGCCGGTCGGACAGCACCTGGCGCAGCGGATCGTGCGGCATGATCAGCGGGCCGACGATCGCGACCACGATCAGTGCGACGAGGATCGCGAGCCCGAACAGGTTGAGCGGGTTGGTGGCGAACCGGCGCCAGCGTCGGTACGCGAGGCCGAGTGCGGCCTGCGAGCGCGACGCGGGCGCGTCGGAGAGAAGCCACGCACGCAGCGTGAGGCGCTCGGCGTTCATGAATGGACGACCTTCGGCATGGGCGATGAAAGAAGCAGGGTGGAAGCGGTCATGTCGGGCCGGCCCTCAGCGCGCACGCGGATCGAACACGCGATACAGCGCGTCGGTCAGCAGGTTGACGGTGATGAACATCGCGCCGATCACGAGCGTCGCGCCGAGCACCGCGTTCATGTCGGCGTTCAGCAGCGCGCCGGTCAGGTACGAGCCGAGCCCCGGCCACGCGAACACGATCTCGGTCAGCACCGAGCCTTCGAGCAGGTTGCTGTACGTGAGCGCGATCACGGTGAGCAGCGGCACCATGATGTTGCCGAACGCGTGCCGCCAGATCACGCGTCGTTCCGACAGGCCCTTCGCGCGCGCGGTGACGATGTATTCCTGGCTCAACTGGTCGAGCATGAACGAGCGCGTCATGCGGCTCAGGTACGCGACGGAGTAGTAGCCGAGGATCGCGGCCGGCAGTGCGATGTGCGACACCGCGTTGCGGAACACGTCCCACTCGCCCGCGAGCGCTGCGTCGATCAGCAGGCTGCCCGTGCGCGTGTCGACCATCCCGTCGTACACGGGATCGAGCCGGCCGGGCCCGCCGACCCAGTGCAGCCGCGCGTAGAACAGCAGCAGCCCCATCAGCCCGAGCCAGAACACCGGCACCGAATTGCCGATCAGGCCGACGAAGCGCGCGATGTGGTCGATCGGCCGGTTGTGCTTCACGGCGGCTGCGACGCCGAGCGGTACGCCGATCGCGATGCCGATCAGCGTCGCGATCGTCGCCAGTTCGAGCGTGGCCGGGAACACGCGCTTGATGTCGTCGAGCACGGGGTTCGCGGTCAGCAGCGACATGCCGAGATTGCCGTGCAGCACGTCGCGCGCATAGATCAGGAATTGCGTGACGAGCGGCTTGTCGAGGCCGAGCGCGATGCGTTCGGCCGCGTACGCCTCGGCCGATGCGCGATCGCCGAGGATCGCGAGCACGGGATCGATCGGCACCTTGCGGCCGATCACGAACGTCAGCGCGAGCAGCCCCGCGAACGTGACGGCGAGCGTGAGCGCCCAGCGCAGCACGCGCAGGGCCCAGCGTACGGCCGGGCGCCGCGCGGGCAGCGTGCGCAGTGCTTCGAGGGAGGAGGCGGGAGTCGACATGCGGCGAATCTTATTGCTTCTTCAGGTTGCGGTACGACACGAGATCGTTGATCGGCCCGACTTCGAGCCCGCTCACGCCGGGCCGCGTCGCGACCTGCGCGACTTTCTCGAACATGATCACGAACGGCGAACGCGCAAGCATTTCCTTCTGCATCGCCTGGTACCGTTGCGCGCGTTTCGCGGCGGTCGGCTCGGCGAGCGCGGTGTCGGTTTCCTTCGTCAGTTGCGGAATGTCCCAACTGTTGCGCCAGGCGAGCATTTTATAGCTCGACTTGTCGGAATTGTCCGGATTCCACGCAAAACCCTGCGCGTTGCTGTGCGGATCGATGTAATCGGCCGACCATTCGCCGATGTAGATGTCGTGCTGGCGCGCGCGGTATTTCGCGAGCGTCTGCTTGTTGTCGCCGGGGATCAGCTGCACCTTGATGCCGGCCTGCGCGAAGTTCGCCTGCACGGCCTGCGCGATTTCGGTGTACGGATAGTCGTTGCGCACGTCCATCGTCACCGAAAAGCCGTTCGGCACGCCGGCTTTCGCGAGCAGCGCCTTCGCCTTCGCGACGTCCAGCTTGTACGGGTTCGCGTTCAGCGTGCCGAGGAAGCCTTCGGGCAGGAAGGTCTGGTGCACCTTGTAGGTCGTCTTCACCACGTTGCCCTGGATCCCCGCATAGTCGACCAGCCACTTCAGCGCTTCCTGCACGTCGGGTTTCGCGAGCGTCGGGTTCTTCGTGTTCAGGCCGAGATACAGCAGCGTCGCCTGCGGCGAGGCCGACACCTTCGCCTTGCCGGATTTCACGACCGACGCCAGATCGTCGGGGCTCAGGTCGCGCGCCGCATCGACGTCGCCGTTCTCCAGCAGCAGGCGCTGGCTCGCGGCTTCGGGCACGTGGCGCAGCACGATGCGCTTCATCGCGAGCGGCAGCCGGTAGCCGTCGAAACGTTGCAGCACGAGGCTGTCGCCGGCCGTCCATTTCACGAGCTTGTAGCCGCCGGAGCCGGCCTCGTTGGTCTTCAGCCATGCGTTGCCGAAGTCGTTGCCCTGCTGGTGCGACAGCAGCAGCTTCTTGTCGACCACCGATGCGGGCCACGAGCCGAGCACGTTCAGCACGAAGGTCGGCGCGTACTTCTGGTCGGTCGTGACCGATACCGTCAGGTCGTCGAGCTTCTTCACGTTGGCGACGACGTTCGCCTTCGTGAGCCCGATGCCGGTCAGCACGGCGGCCGGGCCCTTGTCGAGCAGCACCGCGCGCTGGATCGACCACGCGACGTCGTCGGCCGTCAGCGGGTTGCCCGAGTGGAACTTGAGGCCGGGCCGCAGCTTGAACGTGTAGGTCAGCCCGTCGGTGCTCACCGTCCACGACTGCGCAACGTCGCCGTTGAATTTCGACGGATCGCGCAGGTCGACGCGCACGAGCCGGTCGTACGTATTCGCGACGTATTCCTCCGGCACCAGCTCGTAGATCTCGCCCGGGTCGAGCGTCGTGAATTCGTCGAGCAGCGTGGCCATCACGAACATGTCCTTCGGCGTTTCCGCGCGCGCGGCGGAAAGCGGAACGGCGGCGAGAACGGACGCGGCGGCCAGCGCCGCGACGAGCCGGGATGTCAGCAATTTCATGTGCGCTCCATGTGTCGTTGAAGTCGTTGAAGGCGTCGAACGTGAACGGTGAAGGGACTGCATGTGGCCATCACATCAGGTGCCACGGGCCGCTGTCGGCATTGTCGATCTGCGGCAGCGCGTGCGAGCCCGGCAATTCGTAGTGCCACCACTCGCTGTCGATGTGCGCGAAGCCGGCCGCGTGCATCACGCCGAGCAACAGCAGGCGATTGCGCTGCACGGCTCCGGGCAGCCCCGCGTGGAAGTGGCCGGAGGCCGCGACCATCTCGTCGAAGCCGGTGCCCATGTCGAGCGGCTCGCCGTCCGCGCCGACAAGCGTCAGGTCGAGCGCGGTGCCGCGGCTGTGATTCGAGCCGCGGCCGAGATCGGCGATGAAGTTCGGATCGGGCAGGAAATCCCACAGCACTTGTTGTGCCTGCGGCGGCCGGTACGCGTCGTAGATGCGCAGCGTGAAGCCGGCCTGCGCCGCGACGTTCACCGCGCGGCGCAGTGCGGCTTCGGCCGGTTCCAGCAGCAGGCAGTGCGCGTGGCGGTAGATCGGCTTGCCGGTCAGGTTGCGATCGGTCGCGTAGACGAGATCGATGTCGACGCGATGCGTGGCGGGCGTGATTTCAACGAGGCGGTGAGCGTTCATCGGCGGTTCGGAGGGCACTCGCATTCAGGATTCGAATTGATCGAACGTGTGCTGCAGTTCGCGATTGCGCGCGACGCGCCGGTCGATCGCGGGGCCGAGGCGGTCGACCACGGCCGTGATCAGCAGGTTGAACAGGCAGGTGAGCGGCGCGAGCGAGTCCCAGAACTGGCCGACGTCGGTTTTCACCTGCAGCAGGTCGGCCGGCCAGTCGCGCGCCCACGGGCACGACAGATCGGTGACCAGCGCGAACGGCTGCCCGCGCTCGGCCGCCGCCTGGCAATAGCGGCGTGCGCTGCGCGAATAGGCGCGCGTATCGGTGACGATGCAGTACGGCCGCTCGAATTCCGAGTTCAGCGAATCGACGTACGAACCCGACTGGCCGTCCGAATAGAACACGCGCGGCCGCAGGTATTCGAGGTAGCTGCTGAACGCGTTGCTGATCCCGCGCGTCGACTGGATGCCGAGGATGAACACGGCGTCCGCCTGCGCGATCCGGTCGGCCACCTGCGCGAACACCGGGCCTTCGGCGAGCCGGTACACGTGGCGGATCGCATCGAGCTCGCGCTCGAGCGACGACGCGAGCGGGCCCTCGCTGCCGTTGCCGTCCGGTTCGGCCGGTTGCGTGCCGGCGACGCGGCGGTATTCGTCGAGCCGGTCGGTGATCATCCACGGGCGGTCGCCGCCGCCGCGCAGCTCGCGCTTCAGGTCGTCGAGGTTGCGATAGCCGACGCTGCGCAGGAAGCGCCCGACCGAGATGCCGCTGGTGCCGGCCTGCTGCGCGATCTGGTCGGCCGTCTCGAGTCCGAGCCGGTCGAGGTTCGCGAGCATGTAGCTCGCGATGCGCTTGGCGGTCGGCGTCAGCTCGGCATAGCGGGATTCGACGGTATGAGCGAACGCGCAGGTCATCGACTGTTAGATCGTTGTCGTCTGATGATCGAATGTCATCCATCTAACAAAGCCAAAATCATTCGCGCCAGCGGATAAAAACTATGGTGTGAGGATAGGTGATAGGGTCGAAAGCTGGCTGGGTGGCGGGGAGGGGCGTGAGCAGGGCAGTAGATTATTCCTAAGAGACATATTTTACATTTATTCCTGTCAGGAATAATTTGCGTTTATGCCTGACAGGAATATACTGCGTTTATTGTCTCCAGGAATCCACACCGTGAATTTCATCGTCAACACGCCCGCGCAACTGGGCGAGATTCTGTCGTCGGCGCGTCAGGCCAAGGGCCTGACGCAGGCCGAAGCAGCGATGCGGATCGGCGTGGGCCAGTCGCGCCTGTCGTTGCTCGAATCCACGCGTACCGAAAGCCTGTCGCTCAGCCAGTTGCTCGAACTGACCGCGTTGTACGGTCTCGAGCTCAGCATCCGCACGAAGGACGGGCGCGGCTCCGCCGACGTCGAGTGGTAAGCGATGGGACGCAAATCGCATACTCGCGCATTGTCGATCTGGGCGAATGGCCAGAGGGTCGGCACCTGGCGGATTCCCGCGCGCGGCGACATGGAACTGCTGTACGACACGGGCTGGAAGCAGTCGACCGTCGGCCGCCCGTTGTCGCTGTCGTTGCCATTTGGTGTCGGCGACGCGCCGCTGCGCGGCGAACGCATCAATCACTACTTCGACAACCTGCTTCCGGACAGCGACGTCATCCGGCGCCGATTGGCCGCAAGGTTCGGCACAGCGACGACCGAGCCGTTCGACCTTCTCGCCGCGCTCGGTCGTGACTGCGTCGGGGCGGTGCAATTGCTCGGCGAAGACGACGTGCCGACCGGCCTGGATCGTATCGACGGTATGCCGTTGTCGGACGACGACGTTGCACGTGTGCTCGACCAGGCCAGCGGTGTGGTGGTCGCGGCCGGAGACGACGATTTCCGGCTGTCGCTGGCCGGTGCCCAGGAAAAGACCGCGCTGCTGTTTCACGACGGGCGATGGATGCGCCCGCATGGCGCGACGCCGACGACGCATATTCTCAAGTTGCCGCTCGGCCTGGTTGGCAACAAGCGGGCCGACCTCACGGCTTCAGTCGAGAACGAGTGGCTGTGCCTTGCGATCCTGCGCGCTTACGGCCTGCCTGCCGCGAATGCGGAAATCGTGCATTTCGGCGCGCACAAGGCGTTGTCGGTCGAGCGTTTCGATCGTGCGTTGCATCGTGACGGCGGATGGCTGTTGCGCTTGCCGCAGGAGGACTTCTGCCAGGCGCTCGGCGTGCCGCCACACCTGAAGTACGAGTCGCACGGCGGCCCCGGCGTGCCCGACCTGGCAGGCCTCCTGCGCCGTTCGGAAACGGCGCGGGACGATCTCGACACGCTGTTCGCGGCGCTGATCGTGTTCTGGATGCTCGCGGCGCCGGACGGGCATGCGAAGAATTTCAGCTTGCGCCTGCTGCCGGGCGGCCGTTTCTGTCTCACGCCGCTCTACGACGTGATGTCGATCTGGCCAGTCGAAGGCGACGGCGCGAACCAATGGTCGTGGCACAAGGCGAAGCTGGCGATGGCCGTGCACGGAAAGCACAAGCACTACGCGATGCGCGACATTACGCGACGGCACTTCAGCGCGATGGCCGAACACTGTCTGCTCGGTGATATCGCGACGCCGATCGTCGAACGGCTCGTCGCCATGACGCCGCAGGTGATCGAATCTGTCGGTGCGGCGCTGCCCGCCGGTTTTCCGACGCGGGTCGCGGAACGCATTCTGGGCGGGTTGCAGTTCGCCGCGCAACGGCTCGACGAAATGCCGCGAGAATGAAGCCGGGTTACCCGGCGTTCGTCGTATCCGCATTCGTACGCTTTCGTCCGGATGATCAGTGATGCATAGCGATTGCGCTACATCGCGATCGTGCGTGACACACATCAACCTCTTCCTGTCGCCATTCCTGGCATCGCCGCCGCGCCCGGTCGCATTTCCACCTTCACTCGCCCCGACCGATCCATCGGCATCGATCGCCTGCACCCCGCACCCCACGGCGCCTCAATAATTACAAAATTAAAGCGAATCAGATTAACTCATTAATTCAGGTTAATAATTCATTTAAGTTTTAATGAAAACTGGATTTAACTTGCGTCACGGGATGTTCGATTTTCGATAATCCGAAAAACGGCATGTGTTCCGTAATGGAAATTCACTCAATCGCAGGCATGAAGAGGAAACCATGACGAATCTTTCTCGACGCAAGATGCTGGCGGGAACGGCCGGCGCCATTGCCGCCGCGGGTATCGCGGTATCGGCCAAGGCTGCCTCGTTCGGCAATCCGGACCGCCCGCCGGAGGGCGCGGTGAATGTGCGCAACCGCCAGAGCCTGACCGACCCGGGGCCTAAAAACCCGGTAATCGCAAATCAATTCCCGTCCTTTCAGGATCCGCCGGCCACCGATATCAACGGCATGCCGTTATTCTGGGCCTCGTTCAATAATGCGCATAAACGCATTCAAAATGGCGGATGGGCGCGTGAGGTCACGCAGGACGATTTTGCGATTTCCGAAACCATTTCCGGCGTCAACATGCGCCTCACGCGTGGCGGCATTCGCGAGATGCACTGGCACCAGCAGGCCGAGTGGGCCATCATGCTCGACGGCCGCTGCCGGATCACGGTGCTGGACGAACTTGGCCGGCCCTCGGTGCAGGACGTGAAAACCGGCGATCTCTGGTATTTCCCGCCCGGCCTGCCGCATTCGCTGCAGGGCCTCGGCACCGACGGCGCCGAATTCCTGCTCGCGTTCGATAACGGTCGTGCGTCCGAATTCAACACGCTGCTGCTGACCGACTGGATCGCGCACACGCCGCCCGACGTGCTCGCGCTCAACTTCGGCGTGTCGGCCGACGCGTTCAAGAACATCCCGCTCGACAACCTGTGGATCTTCCAGGGCGACGAACCGGGCCCGCTCGCGGAAGCACAGCGCGCGTCGGCGTCGTCGGCCGGGGCGCCGCCGCATCCGTTCATCTTCTCGCTCGGCGACATGAAGCCGGTCAGGAAGACCCGCGGCGGCGAAGTGCGCATCGCGGACAGCACGAACTTCAACGTGTCGACCACCGTCGCGGCGGCGCTCGTCACCGTGCATCCGGGCGGCATGCGCGAGCTGCACTGGCACCCGAACGCGGACGAATGGCAGTACTACCTGCAGGGCGACGCACGGATGACCGTGTTCGACACGGGGCCGAAAGCGCAGACGGCCGACTTCCGCGCGGGCGACGTCGGCTACGTGAAGAAGAGTCTCGGGCATTACGTGCAGAACACCGGCAGCACCGACCTGGTGTTCCTCGAGATCTTCAAGACCGACCGCTATGCGGAAGTGTCGCTGTCCGACTGGCTCGCGCATACGCCGCCGCAGCTCGTCGAAGCGCACCTGAACGTCGCGCCGGACGTGATCGCTCAGTTTCCGCGCAACCGTCCCGACGTCGTGCCGCTGTAACGCCGCCGCCGTGGCCGGCAGGCGGCATGCCGGCCACGGCGCCCGACCTTCAGGAAGCCTTCCTCATTCGAACGGAACCTCACCATGATTCCCGTCACGAGCAAACCTGCCGGCGGCTTCGCGCTGCCGGGATTGTCCACCGCGCATACCGACGGCGCTGCGCGCGCCGCACTGGAAGGGCGCCGCACCGGCGTCGCCGCGCTGCTGCCGTTCGTCGGTCCGGCCGTGATCGCGTCGATCGGCTACATGGACCCCGGCAACTTCGCGACCAACATCCAGGCCGGCGCCGCGTACGGCTACCGGCTGCTGTGGGTCGTGCTGGCCGCGAACGCGATCGCGATGCTGTTCCAGGCGATGTCGGCGAAGCTCGGCATCGTGACCGGCCGCAATCTCGCGGAGCTGTGTCGCGATCGCTTTCCCGCGCCGGTCGTATGGGGCATGTGGGTCGCGTCCGAGATCGCCGCGATGGCGACCGACCTCGCCGAATTCCTCGGCGGCGCGCTCGCATTCGGGCTGTTGTGCCACCTGTCGCTGTTCACGGGGATGATCGCGACGGCGCTCGCGACCTGCGCGATCCTCGCGCTCGAAAAGCGCGGGTTCCGGCCGCTGGAGGCCGCGATCGCCGCGCTGGTCGGCGTGATCGGCGCGTGCTATCTCGGCGAACTGCTGATCGCGCCGCAGGACTGGCCCGCGGCCGCGTTCCATCTGGTCGTCCCGCAGATTCCGGATCATGCGGCACTGACGATCGCGGTCGGGATCATCGGCGCGACGATCATGCCGCACACGCTGTATCTGCATTCGGGGCTCACGCAGGATCGCACCGCGCCGCGCGACGATGCGGAGCGGCGGCGGCTCGTGCGCTTCTCGAACCGCGAGGTCGTCGTCGCGCTCGGGCTGGCCGGGTTCGTGAATCTCGCGATGGTGATGATGGCGTCGTCGGCGTTTCACGCGCGCGCGCCGGGCCTGACCGACATCGGCGACGCGTATCACACGCTGGTCCCGGTGCTCGGGCCGGCGGCCGGCGCGCTGTTTCTCGTCGCGCTGCTGACGTCGGGCGTGTCGAGTTCGGTGGTCGGCACGATGGCCGGGCAGGTCGTGATGCAGGGCTTCATCCACCGCCGCATGCCGGTCTGGGTACGGCGCGCGGTGACGATCGTGCCTGCGTTCGCGGTGGTCGCGCTCGGCTGCGACGTCACGCGTGCGATGGTCGCGAGCCAGGTCGTGCTGAGTTTCGTGCTGCCGCTGCCGATGATTGCGCTGCTGATGCTGTCGGCGCGCGCGGACGTGATGGGCGCCTACGCGATGCGGCTGCCGCTGCGGATCGTCGCCGGGGCGGCGACGGTCGTGATCGTCGGGTTGAATGCGTACCTGGTGTGGGCGGCCTTCAATTGAACGGCAGCGGGCCGGCGCCTACTGCTGCATGTCCGGCGCCTCGCGCAGCCGCCAGATCACGTTGCATTGCTGGCCGCCGAGGCTCGTCGAGCGCAGCGTGATCACGGTGCCGGCCACGATCTGATACGAGAAATGCGCCATCAGTTCGGTGCCCTTGCGCTGAGGCTGTCCGTCGACCAGCACTTCGCACAGCAGCGGCGACGGCGAGCCGGACGGATGGGTGACGTAGACATTCAGCCGCGCGATGTCGCGGGTCGCGGTGAACACGACTTCGTGGTTCCCGCTGCCGATCAGCATCGTGCCGCCGGGTTCGTCGATCGCCTGCAGGTACGCGCCCGCGCTGCCCTCGATCGCGGCGGCCGCGACGGTCAGCCCGGCCGAGCGCACGTAGTCGGTCGCGGCGATGCGCGCGGCAACCGCGTCGGATTGCGCCGGCGTGCCGGCCGACAGCGCGAACGGCACGCCGTCGCGCAGCGCGGCGTCGACGTGGTTCGCGTAGTAGCGCCACCGGTCGAGGAAACGGATATCGCCGGTCATGTGCAGCGCGCGGATCGGCTCGCCGTGGTACCGGAGCGTCGTCGTGCCGCTGCCTGCATCGAATGCTTCGTGAATGCCGTACTTGCTGACGAAGTTCTGGACCGGATCGAGCAGTGCCGTTTCGCCCTGTGCGCTCCACAGGTGCAGGAACGTCGTATCGATCCCGAAGCATTCCTGGAAATCGGTGCCGATGCGGGCGATGCAGTCGCGCAGGTGATCCGCGTAGCGTGCCCACGCGTCGGCGGTCCCGGCAACGAGCCCGGCCTGCAATGCGCCGCCGTGGCGCGCGGAGACTTCGTCGACGACGAGACGCCAGTGATGGTCGCGCCGCTCGCCGATCAGCGGCGTGACGACGAACGTGCAGAACAGCGGGTCGGGGCACGCGTGGATCCGGTCGTCGCCGATCTGCGAGAACAGGTCGAACCCCGGCGCGCAGAACCAGATGTCGGCGTCGTACAGCGCGAGCTTGCGGATCTGCGGGTTGCGGGCGCAATACTCGGCGGCCTCGATGAAGCGGCCGACCGGCAGCGCATACGCGCCCGACGCTTCGATCACGTCGACCGACTGGCTCGCCAGGATCTGCCGCTTGCGTTCGGAGAGGCCGTAGCCGATCACCGCGATCCGGCCGTCGTAGCCGGTGTGCCGCAGCGACAGCAGGAACGGCACGAGCATTTCGTACCAGGCGCGATTGTTGTCGTTGATCGCCACGCAGACCGCGTGCTCGCTCGAATGCATGTTCTTTCCCCGTTACGTGTGCCCGGCTCAGTAGCCGACGTGGCGCTCGCAGACGATCGCGCCGCAGCCGCGGCTGTCGTGATACGTAATATGAAACTGCTTGTTGTCCCACAGCCATTGGAACACGGCCTGGTACACGCCGGCCGTGGTCATGTCGTGCAGCACGATCTTCTTGCGTGCCAGCGGGCCGAAGCGGTTCAGTTCGGCGAGCGTCTGCTCGTACGTATGCGTGGTGTCGATGAACAGCAGGTCGGATGCCAGCGGCTCCATCGTCAGATCGTCGGCGATCCTGAATTCGAAGTCGACCGACAGGTCTTGCGCGGCCTGCTCCAGTTCGCGCCGGATGTGGAAGTACTCGTCGGAGATGTCGACCGACACGAGGCGCTTCGGTTGCGCGAGCATGAAGGCCGTCGTGGTCAGCCCGGTAAACACGCCGAGCTCGAGGATGGTGTCGCACCCGATCGCCGTTTCCGTATAGAAGTCGAAACGGGAAGGGCTGTCGCCGAGCCAGCCGATCGGTTCGATCTTGTACTGCAGGAATTCCATTCTCAGTTGTTGTAGCGTGCGCATCCTGTTTTCCTTCGCGAAGCGAATTCGGTGGTGGGTGCCATCGCCGGGATCAGCCGGCCCCCGCGGCGTCGGCCATTGTAGATCGCGGCTGCCGCGCGGCCTAGCGGCGGCGCGGCGGGTCGCGGCGATTACCCGCGCGCCGGCACGGCCGGCCGCGCGGGTCGTTCCGATTACTTCGCGAGCGTGCGGTACGACACGAGGTCGTTGATCGGCCCGATTTCCGGCCCGGTCACGCCGGGGCGCGTCGCGACCTGCACGACCTTCTCGAACATGATGATGAACGGCGAGTTCGCGAGCACGGCCTTCTGCAGCGCTTCGTAGCGCTGCGCGCGCTTCGCGGGCGACGGCTCGACGAGCGCGGCCTCGGTGTCCTTCGTCAGTTGCGGAATGTCCCAGCTGTTGCGCCACGCGAGCATCTTCGTCGGCGACTGGTCGGAGTTGTCCGGATTCCACGCGAAGCCGCGCGCATTGCTGTTCGGGTCCATGTAGTCGGGCGACCATTCGCCGATGAAGATGTCGTGCTGGCGCGCGCGGTACTTGCCGATCGCCTGCTTCGCATCACCCGGAATCAGCTTCACGCGGATGCCGCCCTGCGCGAAGTTCGCCTGCAGCGCCTGCGCGATCTCGAGGTACGGATAGTCGTTCGGCATGTCCATCGTCACGTCGAAGCCGTTCGGCAAGCCGGCCTTCGCGAGCAGCGCCTTCGCCTTCGCGACGTCCTGCTTGTACGGCCGCGCGTTCGACGTGCCGAGGAAGCCTTCGGGCAGGAAGGTCTGATGCACCTTGTAGGTCGTGCTGACGATGTTGCGCTGGATGCCGTCGTAGTCGACGAGCCATTTCATCGCCTGCTGCACCTCGGGTTTCGCGAGGTTCGGGTTCTTCGTGTTCAGGCTCAGGTAGAGCAGCGCGGACACCGGCCACGACGCGACCTTGATCTTGCCGGCCTTCGTCAGCGCGGCGAGGCTGTCGGGGCTCAGGTTGCGCGCGGCGTCGGCGTCGCCGTTCTCCAGCAGCAGCCGTTGCGCGGACGCTTCGGGCACGTGGCGCAGCACGACGCGCTTCATCGGGTACGGCGTGCGGTATTTCTCGAAGCGCTGCAGCACGATGGTCTCGTTGGGCGTCCACTTGACGAGCTGGTACGGGCCCGAGCCTGCGTCGTTGGTCCGCAGCCAGCCGCTGCCGAAATCGTTGCCCTGCTGGTGCGACAGCAGCAGCTTCTTGTCGAAAACCGATGCCGGGCACGCGCTCAGCACGTTGAGCACGAAGCTCGGCGCGTATTTGCGGTCGGTTTCGAGCACGACGGTCTGCGGATCGACCACGCGCACCTTCTGCATCACGTTCGCCTTCGTGAGGCCGAGATCGGCGAGCACGCCGGCCGGCCCCTTGTCGAGCAGGATGGTGCGCTGCAGCGACCACGCGACGTCGTCGGCGGTCAGCGGGTTGCCGGAATGGAACGTGAGGCCGGGGCGCAGCTTGAACGTGTAGGTCACGCCGTCGGCGCCGACCGTCCACGATTGCGCGATCTGCCCGTCGAAGCGCGTCGGGTCCTTCAGGTCGACGCGCACCAGACGTTCGTAGGTGTTCGCCACATACTCGGACGGCACCAGCTCGTAAATCCCGCTCGGGTCGAGGGTCGTGAATTCGCCGAGCTGCGTGGCGACGACGAAGATGCCGGACGGCGTGGCTGCCTGCGCCGGCAATGCCGGAACAAGCGCGACGAGCGCGGCGCTGACGAACAGGCGGGACAGCAGGTGCTTCATGCGGGCTCCGTGGAAAGGGAATCGTGGGTGCGATTCTCTCATCGACGGCTGCCCGGATGAAAATATTCGGCGTGCGCACCGGCGGGTCGGCGCGCAGCAGCGAGCCGGGCGGGCGCCCGGCATCGGCAGGTTCGGATCAGATCGCGCAGCGCGCGATCGCGAAGCGCATCGCTTCCTCGGCCGGCTCGTTGCCCGAGCCGCGCACGACCTTGATGACCGAGCCGTTGCCCGACGGCGTCAGCGTGACGAAGTACGAGTTCGAGCCGACGGCGATGTCGGTCACGCCGTTGTGCTGCGATTGCTCGGTGCCCGACAGGCGGCTGTCGAGGCAGTTGGCGATCGCGTAGGCCGGACGTTGCGACGACACGTAGATCATCGGCGCTGCGCCGGACGAAGCGGCCGAGTCGGACGAGGGAGCGGAACCGCAGGCGGCGAGCAGGGCGGCGGGAAGGAGCAGCAGGAATCGTTTCATGGTCGGTCGTCGTGTGTCTCGTATCGAGGCTGGGGCGCGGGGTAGGCGAAACGCGAAGCTTCGCGACGAAACCGCCCGGAATCGGGCCGTTTTTGACGGACGACGATGCGACAGGCGGCTGACGACGGAGTATACCCGCAGCATTGGAAGCCGTTGACGCGTTGAAACGATTCGATACACAACAAGCACCCGCTGCCGCGAGGCGGCAGCGGGCGTTTCAGGTGATGGCGAATGGCACTTGCCGGTGTTGTCGCTCTTATTGGCCGATCTGGTGGCTGACCGCATTTTCCTGCTGGTTCAGCACGTGCTTTTCGCTCTTGGTGATGTGGCTGTGATCCTGCCCAGCCATGTCCCGCTCTTCCTGGCGGATCTTGCGGTCGTCACGGTGCAGGCGCGCGGCCTGTGCGTGCGACATCTCGCCTTCCTTCACTTCGTGATGGATCCGGCGATTCTGGTTTGCGAGGCGCTGGTTGACCTCTTCGCGGCGCGGATGCGCCTGTTGCCAAGGCGTGTCGGCGAACGCGGTGCCGGTCAGCACCGACATCAGGGTGGCGGCAATCGCGAGATGGCGGGTAAGGGCTCGCATGGTGTTTTCTCCTGTCGTTGCGCGTCCGGATCGTGGGCGCTTGTCCAAAAAACGCGGAGGGGGCACCTGCTGTTGACGTTTCCGCCTGTATCGATTGCAAGTCTTTATTACGTGGGCGCGTGGCGGTGCGGGCCCCGGCGTGCGCGGCACGGGGCCCGATCGTCGCGCATGCGGATCAATGCGCGCCGGCCGCCGCCGCATCGGCATCGCCGCCGCCCGAGCGCGACGGCTTCGTGATCCAGATCAGCGGAATGATCGCGATGAAGATGATCGCCGACACGTAGAAGATGTCGTTCAGCCCCATCACGGCCGCCTGCGAATCGACCGATGCGTTGAAGAACGCGAGCGCCGAATCGGGGCCCAGGTGCAGCAGCGAACGCGTCGTGTCGACGTGCTGCGCGAAGGTCGGATTGGTGACGCTCGCCTGTTCGGTGAGCCGCGCGTGATGCAGGATCGTGCGATCGTTCCACGCGTTGCTGATCAGCGACGTGCCCACCGCGCCGCAGAACGTGCGGCCGAAATTCGACAGGCCGGCCGCGGCGGGGATCTTTTCCGGCGGCAGCCCGGACAGGATGATCGACGTCAGCGGCACGAAGAACATCGCCATCGGGACACCCTGCAGCAGCGTCGGCAAAATGAGATCCCAGCGCGACACGTCGGTGTAGAAGGTCGTGCGCATCATGAACACGACCGCGAAGCCGACGAACGCGAGCGTCGCGATGTAGCGCGGATCGGTGCGTGGCAGCAGGCGCCCCATGACCGGTGTGAGCAGGATCGCGAACACGCCGAGCGGCGCGGTGGCGAGCCCGGAATCGACCGCGCGGTAGCCGAGATAGCCCTGCATCCACTGCGGCAGCAGCACCAGCGTGCCGAAGAACATCCCGTACGCGACCGAGATCGCGATCGTGCCGCCCGCGAAATTGCGCTGCGTGAACAGGCGCAGGTCGACGATCGGGTTCGCCTCGTGCAGCTCCCACACGAGGAAGAACGCGAAGCCGATCAGTGCGACGACGCCGAGCGCGACCACGACGGGCGAGTTGAACCAGTCGAGATCCTTGCCCTTGTCGAGCATGATCTGCAGCGAGGCGACCCACAGCACGAGCAGCAGCAGGCCGACTTTGTCGATCGGCATGCGTTTCGTGGCCGATTCGCGATCGCGGAACACGATCCACGTGACGGCGGCCGCGAAGAATCCGACCGGGATGTTGATGTAGAAGATCCACGACCAGTTGTAGTCGTACGTGATCCAGCCGCCGAGCGACGGCCCCGCGATCGGGCCGACGAGCGCGGTCATCGACCACAGCGCCAGCGCGCTCGACGATTTCTGCCGCGGCCACGCGCCGAGCAGCA
>NZ_JAAGPB010001205.1:0-279 GCF_017104585.1 Burkholderia sp. Ac-20392 | reverse complement strand
CCGTCGACGTCGAAGTCGACAACGATGTGATCGCGCTGTTCGCCGACGACAAGCCCGTCGAAGTCGAGGTCGACAGCGACGTTACCGAACTGTTCGTCGAGCTGAGCCCCGTCGACAACGAACCAATCGAGCTGGTGGCTGACGACAGCCCTGTCGACGTGGAGGTCGACAGCGACGTGATCGAGCTGTTCGCCGACGAGAGACCCGTCGACGTCGAAGTCGACAACGATGTGATCGAACTGTTCGCCGACGACAATCCCGTCGATGTCGAGGTCGACA
>NZ_JAAGPB010001204.1:0-298 GCF_017104585.1 Burkholderia sp. Ac-20392 | reverse complement strand
GCAGCCACCCTTTAAAGAAAGCGTAATAGCTCACTGATCGAGTCGTCCTGCGCGGAAGATGTAACGGGGCTAAGCTATATACCGAAGCTGCGGATGCGTGCTTTGCACGCATGGTAGGAGAGCGTTCCGTAAGCCTGCGAAGGTGCGTTGAAAAGCGTGCTGGAGGTATCGGAAGTGCGAATGCTGACATGAGTAGCGATAAAGGGGGTGAAAGGCCCCCTCGCCGTAAGCCCAAGGTTTCCTACGCAACGTTCATCGGCGTAGGGTGAGTCGGCCCCTAAGGCGAGGCAGAAATGCG
>NZ_JAAGPB010001203.1:0-322 GCF_017104585.1 Burkholderia sp. Ac-20392 | reverse complement strand
AACAGTCAGGAGGTTGGCTTAGAAGCAGCCACCCTTTAAAGAAAGCGTAATAGCTCACTGATCGAGTCGTCCTGCGCGGAAGATGTAACGGGGCTAAGCTATATACCGAAGCTGCGGATGCGTGCTTTGCACGCATGGTAGGAGAGCGTTCTGTAAGCCTGCGAAGGTGTCTCGGAAGGGATGCTGGAGGTATCAGAAGTGCGAATGCTGACATGAGTAGCGATAAAGGGGGTGAAAGGCCCCCTCGCCGTAAGCCCAAGGTTTCCTACGCAACGTTCATCGGCGTAGGGTGAGTCGGCCCCTAAGGCGAGGCAGAAATGCG
>NZ_JAAGPB010001202.1:0-326 GCF_017104585.1 Burkholderia sp. Ac-20392 | reverse complement strand
ACCAGGACGTTGATAGGTCAGGTGTGTAAGCGCAGTAATGCGTTCAGCTAACTGATACTAATTGCCCGTAAGGCTTGATCCTATAACAAGTCTGTCTCGCGCTGATTACAGCGCGTCGGACTGGTTGGATTCTCGTGTGTGATACACACAACTCAAAATTACTGCTTCTTCCAAGATTGGTTGTGCTGCGAAGTCAGCACAACAACCCTCTTTGCCTGATGACCATAGCGAGTCGGTCCCACCCCTTCCCATCCCGAACAGGACCGTGAAACGACTCTACGCCGATGATAGTGCGGATTCCCGTGTGAAAGTAGGTAATCGTCAGG
>NZ_JAAGPB010001201.1:0-347 GCF_017104585.1 Burkholderia sp. Ac-20392 | reverse complement strand
TCCCCTTGAAGGGTCGTTCGAGACCAGGACGTTGATAGGTCAGGTGTGTAAGCGCAGTAATGCGTTCAGCTAACTGATACTAATTGCCCGTAAGGCTTGATCCTATAACAAGTCTGTCTCGCGCTGAACACAGCGCGTCGGACTGGTTGATTCTCGTGTGTGATACACACAACTCAAAATTACTGCTTCTTCCAAGATTGGTTGTGCTGCGAAGCCAGCGCAACAACCCTCTTTGCCTGATGACCATAGCGAGTCGGTCCCACCCCTTCCCATCCCGAACAGGACCGTGAAACGACTCTACGCCGATGATAGTGCGGATTCCCGTGTGAAAGTAGGTAATCGTCAGG
>NZ_JAAGPB010001200.1:0-426 GCF_017104585.1 Burkholderia sp. Ac-20392 | reverse complement strand
GCACCGCATGCGCGACCGGGCCCTCCGGCTTCGCCAGCGCGACGATCGCGAGCACCACGGCGCCGGCGAAGGCGACGCTCCACGCGAAGCCCGTATGCGTCTGCGACAGCATGACGGGAATCGCGGCGAACGCGCCGCCGAGCCCCGCCCCGCTCATCGTCGCGGCCTCGTAAACGAGCCAGCCGAGATCCGCGAGCACCAGCGCCAGCGCCGCCGAGACCAGCGAATGTTGCGCGCGCAGCCACGCGGGATGCGACGGCGCGACGACCGGACGGGCGCCGTCCTTGCCGAGCCCGATCGCACCGCATGCGCGACCGGGCCCTCCGGCTTCGCCAGCGCGACGATCGCGAGCACCACGGCGCCGGCGAAGGCGACGCTCCACGCGAAGCCCGTATGCGTCTGCGACAGCATGACGGGAATCGCGGC
>NZ_JAAGPB010001199.1:0-455 GCF_017104585.1 Burkholderia sp. Ac-20392 | reverse complement strand
CGAAGTTGAGCGCTCACGCTTATCGGCTGTAAATTTAAAGACAGACTCAGGGGTCTGTAGCTCAGTCGGTTAGAGCACCGTCTTGATAAGGCGGGGGTCGTTGGTTCGAATCCAACCAGACCCACCATTGTCTGGCGGTAACACCTGAGGCAAATCTGTACTCATGGGGGCATAGCTCAGCTGGGAGAGCACCTGCTTTGCAAGCAGGGGGTCGTCGGTTCGATCCCGTCTGCCTCCACCAATCACCAACGCTAAGGGCTTGGTTCAGACACTGAACCGAGAATTTTGCATTGGCGATTGAGCCAGTCAGATGATATGAGTAAAACCATATCGGCTGTCGTTCTTTAACAATCTGGAAGAAGTAAGTAATTTGGATAGCGGAAGCGTCTATGAGATGGACGTGAAAACTATCCGGGTTGTGATTGTATCGATGTATCTCAAGATGATTCGAACTC
>NZ_JAAGPB010001198.1:0-461 GCF_017104585.1 Burkholderia sp. Ac-20392 | reverse complement strand
TGGCGAACGTGAAGCAGGACCCGAACGCGGTGTTCGCGGGCAGCGTGCCGTACCTGAAGCTGGCGGGCGTGGTGCTGTGCGGGTGGCAGATGGGCCGCGCGCTGGTGGCGGCGCACGCGAACCGCGCAAGCGACCCGGCGTTCTTCGATGCGAAGATCGCGATTGCGCAATGCTATGCGGAGCACGTGCTGGTGCAGGCGGGCGCGTTCGAAGCGTCGATCGTCGGCACGAAGGGCAACGAGGGCGTGCTCGCGTTGACGGAAGACCAGTTCTGACCGGCTGACGGTCGGGACGCAGGAGGAGACAGGATTTTGACCACACAGGACTTGCTCGCGCAATACGGCCCGCGCGAATCGATGGAATACGACGTCGTGATCGTCGGCGGCGGCCCCGCCGGGCTGTCGGCGGCGATCCGGCTCAAGCAGCTGGCCGCCGAGAAAGGCACCGAAATCGGCGTGTGC
>NZ_JAAGPB010001197.1:0-504 GCF_017104585.1 Burkholderia sp. Ac-20392 | reverse complement strand
AGAAGTGGCTAGTCTAACCGCAAGGAGGACGGTCACCACGGTAGGATTCATGACTGGGGTGAAGTCGTAACAAGGTAGCCGTATCGGAAGGTGCGGCTGGATCACCTCCTTTCCAGAGCTATCTCGCAAAGTTGAGCGCTCACGCTTATCGGCTGTTGATAAAGACAGAAAGACTGTCTGTTAGCGGTTTAACCGGTTATAATGCCGGCCGCTTTCGATAATCATCAATGACAAACATTCGAATGAAGTTTGGTTCGAGTTTTTCTCATTGGCGATTGAGCCAGTCAGAGCGGTACGAAAGTATCGGCTGTCGTTCTTTAACAATCTGGAAGAAGTAAGTAATTTGGATAGCGGAAGCGTCTATGAGATGGACGTGAAAACTATCCGGGTTGTGATTGTATCGATGTATCTCAAGATGATTCGAACTCTATGTTTGACTCAATTGGAATACGGCACAAATGCGAGAACTCAACCTGTAACGACTGTCGATGAGACAGACTCGTT
>NZ_JAAGPB010001196.1:0-202 GCF_017104585.1 Burkholderia sp. Ac-20392 | reverse complement strand
CAGGTGCGCAACAGCTCCGCCGACATCGCGCGCGGCACGGTCGACATTGCAGCCGGCAGCGGCGACATCGCCGCGCGGATCGCGACGCAGGCGAGCAGCGTCGAACAGACCGCAGCCAGCATGGAACAGATCACCGCCGCCGTGCAGCAGAGCGCCGAGCACGCAGCGCAAGCCAATGCGCTGGTCGCGGACGCGTCAGAGC